>JAHJDO010000104.1 GCA_018812485.1 bacterium
AAGAGGTGAGTGGAGCAAGGGCAGTGATATAGATATACTGGCAGTTGTTTCGGGAGAGGAAAAAGATGTAATTGCGGCTTTAAATAAAGGTAAAATAGATGTAAGTCCATTGTTGGAAATACGGCCGATAAGCACTACAGTTGATAAATTTGTAGAAAGGTTTAGCAAGAAGACTGAGTTTTACGAAGAACTCTGGAAAGATAGAATAGTTTTGTATAATGAATTTCTGTTTTGGCAACTGATTAAAGAAGGAGGCAAATCATATGGCTAAATATGTTGAGAAAACTTTACTATAAGGAATATTTATAATGCTTATTGGATATGCTAGAGTTTCGACACATGACCAAGCCTTTCATTATAATGAACGAAGAGAACAATATAATGGACGCTCTAAAAACTAAAAAACATCTATATCACCAAACTCCTTTAAAAATACTTTCTTTTCTTTCCAATCATCCAGGTGGGGTATTTTTTGCTAATGAGGTATCTAAAGCGACATAGATTTATTTATCTATACAGAATATAAGAAAAAGGTGCTCAGGATTATCAATAAATATGAAACTAATGATGTGAGATATCAATCTATTATTCAAGATCCTTTAGAAACCATCTCATCCAAAAAAGGAGATAGTGTATTTCATAGACAAGTAAAGAAGGGAATAACCCTTTGGAAAGGAAAACCGACTTATGAGGAAATATGATATCCATGAAGCAATTGAGAAAAGAAGAATAGTTCATTTTTCTGCCGGCCATAAGGTTAGTTTTAACGAGTTGAAGACAGCCAAAGAAGATTTACAAGACGCCAAAGACGCCATTTCGGACATAAACTCGACAAGTGGAAATATATCTTAGTAGATGGGGTTCTAGACATAAAACCACTATCTTGCTATCACAAAATGCGATACCTTCTAAACAAGAAAGAGTTTAAAATTGGGGTCTTAGGGGGGCCATGCACAAATCTCCCACTACCCCGAACAGTGAAACAATCAATACTTGAGAATGGATTGTTGGAGGAATTGCTTGGATGAGAGTGTTATTTGTAACAGACTTACATGGATGCAAGTGGAAATATGAGCGGCTACTCAAAGCAGCAAAAGAGTTTGGGGCAACTATAGTGATCAATGGTGGTGATATGCTACCAAAGGAAGGGGACCTATTTACGCAAGACAAATTCATAACCAACTACCTTGATAATCACTTTGCACGATTCAACGCTGCTGGAATTTATTATCTTTGCTACTTGGGAAACGATGACCTTAGAATCTTCGATGAGCTATTTGAGGAGACTTGTAACAAGTATTCCTTCGTAGTCTGCCTGGCACAACGTAAATTTGAGGTTGGGGATTTTGAATTTGTAGGTATGAACTGGGTAACTGATTATCCATTCCGCCTCAAGGACAGATGTAGAATGGACACAGATGACTATATATTTCAAGAGCAGTTTGGAACAGGACTATTATCTACACCAAACGGATTGCAAGAACTATATGACTGGGTTGCCTATGCAAAGACGCTTCCAACAATAGAAAATGAGCTAAACCAACTGGTACAGCCTAAGAATATGGCACATAGCGTGTACGTAATCCACACGCCTCCGTACAAGCTAGGATTAGATAAATGTAGTCACGGTGCAGAAGTGGGGTCAAAGGCAATTTACAACTTTTTGCAGAAATATCAGCCAAAGCTCTCGCTTCATGGTCATATCCATGAGTCTCCGGAAGTTACTGGACGATGGTATGCAAAACTTGGCAGTACGATATGCATTCAACCTGGTCAGCTTAATGAGTTCACTTATGTTACGATTGACTTGGACAATATGAAGTTTGATAGAATCGTTGAACAAAATGTTATGTGGCACCATGCCTGATAAATGATGTGTAATACCATTAAAAAGATATGTCGCCCCTACGTGAAGGTCGACCTGGTGACAAAATGTCACCGGTTCAATAGGCTTAAATACTTCCCGTCGCGTTTACGGAACACGGAACATTAATTTTGCTCTTAATTCGCAGATCGAAAAAAAGCATTGGCATGATCGTATAAATTGTATATGCTTCTTGACAAGTAGCAAGATGTTATGCGGAGGCAAAATGCAAACACGGACACAGGAACTCATAAACTTTCTTCAGAGTCATGATGGAGTGACTAGGTTTTCTACTATTCTGAAGGCTGGATTTCATCCTGATTCGCTTATTGCTCTTGAAAAAGAGGGAAAGGTTGAAAAAATTGCCTGGGGACTTTACCGTGTAGCTAATTATCTCCCTGGTTCTCAGCCCGATCTTGTTATTGTATCACTTCAGGCACATAGAGGTATTATCTGTCTTCTTTCCGATCTTTCTTTTTATAAAGCAAGAAGCGAGATTCCCAAGTATGTGGATCTAGCCATTCCGCAAGGTATACATGCGAATAGAATTGGGTATCATCCGGTAAGATTTTACCGCTTTGCGCCTAACGCATGGAAAGCAGGAATCGAAAAGCATGAAATTGAAGGACACAGGATTAAAGTTTATAGTCTCGCCAAGACGATTGCCGATTGTTTTAAATTCCGCAATAAAATAGGAGCGGATGTCGCGAGAGATGCCCTCAAAGTTGCTGTTACGGAAAAAAGTATAAAGCCAAAAGAAATTATGAAATATGCCAAGATTTGCCGTGTTGATAATATCATAAAGCCAATACTGGAAGCTATGCTATGAAGGATTTCCTTTAAACGTTTAATTTCACTCATGATTTTATTAAGGAGACCGTGTTATGGAATACACCAAAAAACATAAAAACCTTATCGCTAAACTGCTCAAGAAAGCCGGGATGATTGAAGAGGCAAAGTTTGTTTTGTCTTGCGATGAATACAAGTATGAAATCAGCGAAGCCATGCGTGATGCCGCTAAGAAGACGAAGACCGGCATTGGAGCGAATCCTGCGCTATTAGATGCAGCAAGGCGATATGAAACCAGAGATTGTGCTATTTTTAAAGAATGCTCTTTGTCTCATTGTGAAGGTAGGGTATGGTGCGATATCTATAACCTTGGCGGAAGTCATGGTCGAACTGGTGATGCTTATTGCCATTTAGCGGATAGAGCAAATTTTGTTCCTTTTAAAAAACGCCGTAAGATAATGTTTGAAATTTTAGAATATAAAACAGGACAATCAAGACATAAGTCTTGATGACAAAGGAAACTAAAAACAACAGCCATAAAGGACTGGTCAGAGAGTGGTGGCAAGTACCCTTGTCCCTATATGCTGACCAGAACATCTTCGGTCACGTATCATGAGAACATTTCTGATTGAAACCAGCATCCTTGAGCTCTTAGAAAAACAGTTGAAAAATTTCTATCAAAGTCATGGGGTAAAATTAATTTCTTTTGTTACGCAGGCACTTGAAGAAAACCATTTGAGGCTAAAGAGGACGAAGATTGACTGGTCACAAATTGTGACCTCCAATGTGTTGAATAGTGAAGAAATGTTACAAATGTTGCAAATGTTATATAACATAAGGAACTTACGGAACATTAAGAACATTTGTAACTTTATAG
>JAHJDO010000105.1 GCA_018812485.1 bacterium
ATTAATTATTGAACGTTTGTTGCTATTTTAGTAATACTCTATAAGCCTGAATCGTCAATATGAACGAAGTGAAGCAATCTCGTTGGATTATTGGGTAAAATTAAACATTTAGGGTAAATCCTTCATAAGATTGGCGTTGGTTTTTAGAATTTTGTTTTCACACCGCTAAATTCCCAATTCGGCTTTAAGGCGCTTCATTTCCATGTTAATATCGTTTTCGCTCATATTGTTTAACATATCCTCAGATACTTTCTCATTATTTTGTTCATATAATGATATTAATATTTTTAAACTGTCGCTATTTGTTGCCTTGTTTGCTGTTGCATTAGAACTCTCTTTCTTTGGAGTTTCTTTATCTTCTGTTTTAAGATTCTCTTTTTTAGTATCACGTTTTTCTTCTGCGTCTTTTTTTCTTTGTTCCCATTCTTTTGTTTTTCCAACTTCTGCTTTTTCGACACTTTCCATGACTTTACCTAAATACGTTTTCCCTAGATCCCACTTCTTTACGAAGTCTATCGGCTTACTCTCAAGTCTATCCTTTTCTTTTTCCTGTATCATATAATCTGCATAACCTATTACATCCGCAGGCTTATATCCACTTCTATGAAACATGCAGAAACCTTCAGGTAGCGCTAGTAGCTGATCATCAGTTATTACTGTCTTTTCTGCCTGTCTGATATACCCTTGCATTGAGCGCCTGCCGTCCAATCTGGTTTTTTCCTGGTCAAATCCCTGATCATCAAACTGCAACATATCACGCCTTGTTACAACTTCCTTTCCTGTGCTTTCCGCAATATCCGCCGCTTCTTTCGCGTCTTCCCTCCTGAATATAATTTTGGTTAAGGTATTATCCCTGATAGTGTACCCAAACCCCTTTTCAACCTTTTCTAATTGTGCTGCCGATTGATTAGATAATATCATGCTGTAATTGGCTGATCGGACCCTTTCTACCAATCCTGTCAGAGAAGGACAGGCTCCATTATGGAATTCGTCCATAATAATATAGAAGACAGGATCTGTCGGCTTTCTTAAAATTGATAGATGTTCTAGTTCCATATAGACTAATCTTCCTAATGCTGAGGAGTTTTCCCTGCTTTCTCCCCCAGGAAGATTAAAATATACAACATCCTGAGCTTTCATTATTTCGAAAAGATCTATTTCTGGATGAGTGGTTGATATTGATTTAATATATTTCATCGGCTGCAATGCCGCCTCTAACCCGCGCACCTCTTTCTTGCTCTTTAACACCTCTGCTACATTTATATATTTTTCAAACCGCTTCGGCATTCTAACAATGTTATAAATATCCGTTAACGTATATTTAATTCTTTTGCTATCTAACAATTCGCAAATTTCAGCGAAATTAGCTCGCTGAAAGTCTGAGTAGTATCTTGCATTTCCATCATGAGCAATTTGTAGCGCAGCTAAAACTCTTTGTCCTTTGTTGCTCGGATCTCCATTTTGAAGAGGATTCCACGTACAGGACTTTTCTAACTTGTTGCTTGAAAAATAATAGAATTTCTTACCAACAACCTTACACATCTCCGCTATAAATTGTATTGCCTGCCTATCCCCCTTGAAATCTATAAAACAAAGCCCATTTCCATAATTTAATATCTGATGCGCAAGCGGCATTATAATCCTTGAGGTCTTCCCCGCTCCTGTGCTTCCTAGAATATGGACATGTTTTGTCATGTCTTTCTCTGTGATTGTTATAGGCTTCTTATTTTTATCAACTCCTAAAAGAAACGGTTTTTCTATTTTCTTTTTTAAAATAAAGGGTTTTCTTATACTCTCCACCAATTGCTTTGCATCATAACTCACACGTCTGAAGTCCAGTTTTGTTATGTCTTGTTCCTCTCTTTTTTCCTGGTATTCATCTATCTTAAAAAAGTCCTCGGCAAGCCTAACCAATCGCGGCCATTTGTGTCTGTAAATAAACACACTTGTTCCATAAAGAGCTGCAGCTATAACAAAAAGCAGATCCGTTTTTATCCATGCTGAATGAGGCATTATATTAAACCTAAAAAACTGCCGGGGATATCTACCTATCCCTGCTACAGCAATTCCCCTGAAAATAGCATCAAGCAAAGCAAATAACCCTAAAAAACCCAAAAGACCTCCTGTCTTGGGTATTAACTTCTCCTTTACCCAATACTTCGTTTTTTCTTCATTCCAAAAAGTGAATCCGCAAAAAAATATTATTATAGCTATAACCATCATAAGAGGCATCCATCGTGCTAGTGTAAAAGACGTCTTACCAAAAGGAGCTACAAAGTTTTTTAACCAATATAAAAAATTAGACGAAAGCAATTCCAGTGTCTCTATTGGTGATGCTGCTAAGCAGCCTTTGTACTTCTTTGATGCGACTTGCATTACGCCATAAAAGACGAGAAAAGGGGCAAATGCTCTGATAAACAAGTAAGGCCTTGAGCACTTAAAACTTAAAAGCTGATAAAGCCAGCCTATGACTATTACTACATATGCAATAAATATAACAAGCAGCCAATTTGCATATTTATAAGAGAAATTGCCAACCTTTTCCATTAGCCAGTTTTCTCCCAGTTCTATCTTTCTTTCCATGTTAGCATTTAACTCGTTAATCGCAGCTGCAGGTCCTTCTGTCGATCTATTGTTGTTTCTTTTAGAAGTGCTTCTTTCCCCGATGCTTTTCTGCTCTATCAAACCGCTTTTCTGCTCAACTAACTCCGCAAAAACAGTAGAACATGAAAAAAATACAATTAAAGCAATTAAGACAATAAGATTGCATGATTTTGACATTAGCTTACCTCCTTAAGATTGATTCTTTTCAGCGTTACATGATTTTTCATATAGGGAACTAGACAGATTTGGCGAAAAATGGGGCATAAGCGTAAGTCTATAAGTAAGAGTGTGTTACAGAGCAAATTTCGGTAAAAACAGAAAAATCATTCCCTAAAATGGTTGAATTCAAAATGAAAATATCAAGAA
>JAHJDO010000106.1 GCA_018812485.1 bacterium
AATTTCTTCTGAAATTCTCTCCAAATCCTTTTTTCTGCTTTCAATGTGCATTTTTATCTTTTTTTATTCTACTTCTCTTCTTCTATCTTTCTTTAATTTCCCATTTTGCAGGACTCTATCATTATGGAATAGGTAAACTAATAAGACTTGCGATTCTATTGTAATAAGCTTTTAGCGCCTTGCGAAACATCTCAAAACAACCTGCCAGACAGAGAACAGCTATTACTGTCACAAGAACATACTCCGTCATCGCTTGCCCTTTTTCGTCCGGTAATAAGTTTTTTAAACGCTTTATGGTCATTAATTCCTGCCCTGAGCTTTTACCAAAACAACCGTAATGTTATCAACCCCTCCAGCTTTATTAGCATAGTCTATCATTTCTTCTGCTGCTTTTGAAAGGTTCTCTATATGTTTTTTCATAATATCCTCCATTGTCTTTCTTTCCAGCATACCGCTCAGCCCATCGGAACATATGAGAAAAACATCTCCTGAAACAATATCCTCTTCCTGTAGATCAACCTTAACTTCTCTTTCACTACCCAGAGCCCGTGTAATAACATTTTTCCAGCGATGCTTTTTGGCTTCCTCTTTCGTTATTACATTCTCTTTAAGTTGCTCATTAACCCATGAATGATCCTCTGTAATCTGCTTCAGCCTTTCATTTCTCATTAAATACACCCTGCTGTCGCCTACATGCACAATATACCCTTTTGCCTCAGCAACGGATAACCCTGCTATAGTTGTTCCCATTCCTTTAAGTTTAGGGTTAGAAAATGACATCTCATATATTTTCTTATTAGCAATCCGTACTGCTGCAATGAGCTTATTAGCCTCGGGCGCCAGTTCTGGGTTCATCTCAAATGGCCAGGTAATATCATTGTCTTTGGCTGTGCGTTCAATAAAGGCCTTTATTAATTCAATAGATTTGCGGCTTGCTACATCACCTGCTGCATGCCCGCCCATACCATCAGCTACAAGATAAAGCCTCAGATCATCACCAACCAGAAAGCTATCTTCATTTAGCTTGCGTACTCTGCCTATATCTGATAAGCCGTATGCTCTGAACTTCATCTCTAATTTTACTCCTGTAACTGCCATACTAGTTGATTCTAATACTTTTTCTATGTCTTTGTCAATTTTTTATACCACCTAGCGCTTGAGCTTTCCGTTTGCTGTTTTGTCTAATCGGGCTACACATAGAAATTCTTTTGGAACCTTATATGAAGCTAATCTCTGATAGCAAAATTTGCGCACCTTATTGATATCAAAATCTGTTTTTGCTTTATTTTGCAGAACGATCCTTGCACAGGGAAGCTGCCCATACTGAGGATGGGTAATGCCATACACAAGAGACTCCTTGATGTCCAGATGCTGATTGAGAACTGATTCCACTTCATAGGGAAAGACTTTCATGCCGGCAAAATTAATGATATGTTTTTCTCTGCCAACAAGAAACAGAAAGCCTTCTTTATCAAGTCTAGCTAGATCCCCTGTCTTAAACCAGCCGTTATGCAATACCTGCTTTTTACTTTGCCATGGGGAAAAATATGCATCAAACATTCCTTTTCCTTTAAGATAAACTTCCCCAATCCCCTTAGCATCAGCATTTACTATTTTCACTTCGTAATCTGGTAGAATTTTGCCTACTGATTCCTGCTTCGTTTTATCTTTAGAACAATTGAGAAACGGCAGGCCTACTTCAATAATTCCATACGCTTCAGTCAGTTGGAAACCAAACTTTTTATGAAAATCATTCGCTATATCAACAGGCAGCTTTACTGCTGTACACACAGCCATACGGATACGACTTAACATATGGGAAGAAAGCATATCCGATTTTGTCAGCATATGATAATGGAAAGGGGAAGCGTATATAAATGTCCCTCTGTGGTTTTTTAATTCCTTAAGCAGTAATTCAGGGAATGCACGGCTGCAGAGAATAATTGTTGCTCCACGCCGCAGGAAAAGAAGAATCGTTACTACAAAATGAAAACTCATGGAAAGAACCCATATCACTATATCATTTGAAGTGATATTTAACCCTTTATCTGCAGCATTGGTTCTTTGAATAATGGCTTCATGGGAAATTACTACTCCTTTGCTTACTCCTGTTGTGCCTGATGAAAACCGGATAAAAGCAGGATTTAACGCATAATAATCCGCTGGAACCTGTTTCTGTGTTGCGCGCTGATATAGAAAAAACTTTCTTTCACACACACAATCAGAAAAAATTCGAAGGCTGCCATGTTTGATACACTTTCTTTTATCAGAGAGCAAAGCATTCACATCAATTCTTTCCAGTATATCATCAACTTCATATATGGATAACGACGTAGATACAGGAACAATAACTGCAGGTAAAGACAGTACAGCCAGACTAATAATAATATAATCAATACTGTCTTCACATAGTAATGCTACACGTTGAGCCGGCTGAACTCCATATGACTTTAATTCAGCTGCAGCTTTGTCCACAGCAGAAAACAGCTCACAATAAGAAATCTGTTTATCCCCGTTAATAACAGCAATTTTCTTCTGAAGCTTTTTTGTTTCGCTCTTTATTACATCTACAATATTCATAAGTCATCATCCCATATTTGCAATGGGGTGTCTTCGGTTCCCTCTGGGACAACAGGTGTTTCAGGATCGCTGCTGTCAAGATAGACGCCTTGTTGAATAAGCGATTTTCTCACTGCGGCAACATCAATATGCCTAGGTTGGATGTTTTGTCGTGCCGCCAGTGATGCTGCGACACCGGCAGCCTGCCCCGTGGCAAAGCATGGTACTATAAGACGCAAGGAGTTGTCGGCAAGATAGTCAGACGAAATACAACGTCCAGCAACAAGCAATCCGTCAACGTTCTTCGGAACAAGACATCGAAAAGGAATGTCATAGTTTAACCTTGCCGGATCGTAGAGTTTGTAGCCGAGAAGATACGAGCCCAATCGCGCAATTGAGTCTTCAAAATGTCGGCTTGATCTGAGGTCATCGTCGGTCAGAGTGTATTCCCCTCGGATACGACGGCTCTGCCGTACCCCAAACTGCGGCAGTGTCTCTTTGATGCGCGCATTCTCCCAACCGGGCAGATGAGTGCGCAGATAGTATAAGGAGCAAAAATAATCGCGGCGCATTTGTGTCTCTGCCTTACTAACTTCCTCAGCATCTGTCACATCAACCCCTTGTAGATACCGATGACGGTCCAGCATGACACCTCCGTTCAGCTTGCTGGCTTCTGCCACAACTTTCAGGAAGTGTTCAGGGGACTTCTTCTTAAACACCGCAACTTTTGCGCGGTCTATGCCATCAACTGTTACGCCCAGCGTCACATCGTGAGTATCACTGTCACACTTGCATCCTGCGCGAAACGCAACATCTGCGTCAGCAGTGCAGTCTATCACAACCTTGGCAAGAAGGGCCCTGCGGCCGCTCTTACTCTCGGTGAAGAAACCGCGAACGTATGCACCATCAGTGATTGGATCACACACCAACGTGTGCAGGAGCAACTCTGCTCCTGCTTCTTCCAGCATTTCTGCGGCCTGCCACTTAAAAACCTCTGGGTCAACCGCGTAATCGCCACAGCGATTTGGACCTTGAATTGCGTCAAATGTCTCCATTCGCTTCCTGATATCCAAAGCAATACCGCCAGCTTTGGGACGGACTCCATCCCCCATACCAAACACCCAGAGAACATGAGCGCCGGTAATCATCCCTCCAAGATATCCATATCGTTCAACGACGAGCGTTTTCGCTCCTTCGCGCGCGGCAGCAATACCGGCAGCAATACCGGCAGGACCGCCTCCAGCAACAAGCACGTCAACTGTTCTCTTAATTGGAATGCGATGTTGTGGTTCAACCTCAATATCGTTATTGTGCATCATAGATTCTGTTCCTCCTCTTTTGCCTCTCCTTCTAAGAGAGTGTGAGTTAATACTCCTAGTCCAGAACGCAAAGTATTTACAATCAAATCTATCTCATCCTTTTCCAACATCTCATCTAAATAGGAAAAGACCACATTCAGCTTACCCTGAAACTGGTTAAAGAATATTCCAAGCCCCGGAGGAATTGGAACTCTGGGCATATGGAAAATATTATGGATCTTTTTTCCCATAAACATCGGAGAATCGTATGCAGATTCACCAATATAGGAAAAACAAAAAGAAGAGATCTGCCCTTTCAATGGCAGTCGCATCAAATAGCTTAAAACAGGCAAAGGAGCGATTCGCATCAAAAGACTTGCTTTCTCAATATCCGCAGGTAAGTCTGCCTTTATCTGATCATAGATCTGCTGCTTAATCGATTGCAAAAGAACAGGAAAACTGTCAGCTTCATTTGCTTTCACTCGAAGTAGAAAAAAGGACATATGATTAAAGAAAACCTCTTGATGTACCTTTTCTACTGGACGCGTGTCAATAGACACAGGAATTATATAATCACCTGTGCGTATACCCCTTTTGAGAAAAATGCTGTGCAAAGCCTCCATGGAAATTGCTAATGCATACGGCATAAGCATTAAATAACCTGCTTTATTATATGCAGTTTCGATAATCGCAGATGTCTGGCGTTTATCAAGAGAGATTGTCTTAAATTTGAATATCTGATTATTAGACGCTGAGTCTAAGGGTAAAGCACGCGCTTTATTCTCTGATAATTGTACCAGCTTCCTATTTACACGCTTACCTGCTTCAAATTTTTCCTGCCACTTACATAGATGAGCTGGTTCTGTAAGAGAAATCCCCTGGGAATAATCCATATTCAAGAATGCTTCAGCTCCTCTGACGTCAAATAAACAATGGTCAAACACTACACCTAGAAAACTTGTTTTTCCTGTATGGACAAGATGAAATGCAAGATGTTCCCTGACACTGTTGAATGGCGTGTTTATTCCGTGCTCCAGTGTAGAGAGAACCTTGCTGAATGCCGCATTATCGTCAAGGTGATAGGTCCTAATATCTAGAGGCAGCATTTTATGTCTGGGATAAATCTTCCAGTACGGGGCAAGATTGTAATCCCGCATCGGTCTGCCATTTACAACCGGGAATTTTTTAATGAATTTGTTCAGGCATCCCCGAAGCATTGTCCCATCAAGTTTTCCTTCCAGGCGTAGGACAATCTGAAACGTATTCCCAGCAGCAGTTTTTCTTCTGATCATATAGTCAATTGTATGAATGATCCAGTCAATGCCGGTTAAATAGCGTTTCATACTAACTCATTCTGCTGATATATGACGCCAGCAAGTGGATAGTTTGAGAGTTTTCTCGTGTTAGGCCTGATTCCATTAACTTTAAATTAAATGTTTTTTCAATAAAGACGAGAAGCTCCACAAAACTAAATGAATCAACTCCTAGTGTATGAAGAGGAGCATTTGGTGAGATCGTTGAAGAATCTACAGCCAAGATTGTAGCAACCTCTTGAATCAGTGTTTCTTCGATATGTTTTAATCCTATCATTGTTTCAATCTGATCATTGCTTTCTCACGCCCACAATTATACCTAATACAATTAATTCCCTGTATTTGAGCAGGTTCAGTCTTTCTGCATATATTTATATTGTAGGGATTATGGCTAATTGGACATGCATAGTGTATCTGCTTTTTTAACATGAGGGCAGCAGCAGTACAATTAAAACTGGTTCCTGTCATCATACTGCCGAATATTGGCGAATACCCTGAGATGCAAACACCTGATTCTGCAGCCTTTTGATATTCTTTCTCGTCTCCTGCAATACCGTCAGCATCAAGAATGAGCATATCCGGTCTATTTTTTTCAATCTCTTTATCATTTAAAGAGACTGCTACTTTACAATATTTCTTATGAGATTTTTTCAGGGTCGTCAGAAAGAATACACTTCCTTCTCCTGGTACTGCTACAGGCGTTTTTGAGAAGTCAAATGGTTTGATTCTGCCATCTCCAGCAATTCGTAACTTTTGCCTGCAGATGTATTCCATAACTGTGCCGCATTCATCAACGCTTCCAACAAGAACATATTCACACCGTTCCTCATAAAGCCAGGCTCGCGCAAGGATAAGAGCCTGATGAAACGAAAATTCAAACTGAGTAAGTGTAATGGTTGGACCACGGCTATCCAACACAGATGTAATATAAGACGCTGCTGCATTATGGACAGAATGAGAAAATAGCGTTGGAGAAGCATTCCTATCACCATATTCAAGCATATCATCCAGAAAGCGGAATGTTGTTACATGCGGGCCAAATGCTGTTGAGACAATAATACCAAGAGAAGATTTCTTTTTATTAAGATTAATGCCACTATCCACTACAGCGTCACTGGCTGCTAATACTGCCATTTTACTGAATCTATCCGCACGACGTATCCCGCCCAAAATTCTTTTGTCTGTGATTGATTCTTCCTTCACATGATAACAGGAATCTTCAGGCTTTATCCATCCATGCCTCAATGCGTCATCATAGCGGTTAATTCCCCGTCCCCCGCTAAAAACAACACCTATTCCAAAAATATTCATGCTCCTCTCCCAATAACAATCGCAGCATTGTTGCCGCCAAAGGCAAGGGACGTAGAAAGGGCAAAAGATCCGTGTATGCTCGTCTTCTCTCTAACCGGCGTTATAGGTATTTCATCATCCTGATTTACAAAACCAGCGCTTGCAGGTATCCATCCTTCCAGAAGCGCAGCACCTGTAAAAACAGCTTCCAATCCTCCTGCGCCGCCAAGTGTATGCCCTGTAAATCCCTTTGTAGAAAGAACCTTAATATCCTTGCCAAAAACCCTTGATAGAACCATACCCTCAACTTTATCATTATCATGGGTTGCAGTGCCATGGGCATTAACAAAACAGACATCTTGAGAACTAATGTGCGATTCAGAAAGCGCTCTCTGAATCGCCGCTTCTAAACCTGTGCCATCAGGTCTTGGAGCAGTAAGATGATATGCATCTGCTGAAGCGCCGTATCCAGCAAGATACAATCTAGGGGCATTGCCCGAGGCATTGCCTCTCTTACGAGCACATGTTTCTCTCTCAAGCACAAGAATTCCAGCTCCTTCTCCTAAGTTTAATCCCTTACGACCTCTATCAAATGGAGCACATAATGATTCACTAACAATACCAAGTGCCCTAAAACCGCATATAGGAATACGGTTCAATTCGTCTGCACCACCAGCAATAGCGATATCACACTCTCCATTCCTTAACCAGGATAACGCTACTCCAATCGCATCAGCGCCCGAAGAACATGCATTCACCACAGTAACACGTGGACCTTTTGCTCCTATAGTATTTGCAACAGCTTGGGAAAGGTTCCCTTTTAAAAAGCGGTCAACAGAATCCATCGGTGCCTCTCCCGTACTCCGGTATGAACGATAGAATTCAACATCATTTAACTGGCTTGCCACAGTAGTTCCAAGACATACTCCTACACGAAAATGCTCAATGTCTTTTTTTAGTTCTGCATCATTTAGAGCTTCATCTACTGCACACAAAGCAAGATTTAAAGTGCTCATTCTGTGTTCAAAGACTGGTTTTTTATTTACTTGTCCGCGCTGAAATGTATCCAGTGTTTCTGCGAGATTTGCACCTGCGGCAGAAATCGCACCCATGCCTGTTATTACTATGTTTGTTTTCCCCATGAAACTCCTTTGAAAAAAAATCCGAAATCCTAAATCCGAAACCCGAAACAAATTCCAAATTTAAATCTTCTAAATTCAAAACATTGTTTTGAGCATTTGTATTTTGGTAATTAGATATTGTTTAGAATTTCGTATTTCGTGCTTCGAATTTATACTTTTGTATTCTCGTATATATATTGCGCCAGAGTATCAATCGAATAAAATATTTTTCTGCCCTGATCCATATCCTTAATTTCCAAACCGAAGTTTCGCTGCAGGAGCACAACAATCTCTACTGCATCTAAAGAATCCAGTCCAAGTCCCTCGCCAAACAGAACCTCGTCATCTTTAATATCTTCAGGTTTTACATTCTCTAATGATAGGCTGCTTACAAGCAGTTTCTTTAACTTGTTTCGTATTTCCTTCAATTCTTTTTGTTTCTGCTCTGCCATTTAAGTTTTCTCCTTGTTAAACACTGTTCAATAGAAAATATCATATCCTCTTATTGCTCTTTTTTCAAGGAACAATTCCAACACGGTATAAGAGTGGATTTTCGGCAACCATTAGAAGAGGAAACTGATTCCGATAATGATTTTGCTTGAATTAAGTGGTACGTTGGGCTGTTTCATGCCGGCGTTAGATATATGATGAAATCTATATTCCAATACAAATGAACGACCTTTTTTGGTCTTGTAACTAAGTCCCAGTCCTGCTTGATAATTCCCACAGATATTGGCGCCCATGCCAGGTATGTTTGCGTCTGTATAGACAGGGCCGCCGCCCACAAAGAAATATGGCATGTATCTTTGCGATGTCTTCAGTGTCCAGGATGAAAGAAAGTTCAAGCCAAAAATCTGGTCGTCATCAGAATTAATAAGATAAGACACAGGTAGTTCTATCAGAAAGTCATGTCTCCCGCGGTACCAGTCACGTCCAGTATCTTTGAGTTTTCGCCTATATCGCAGAATTACATCCACTGTCTCAACATGTTCACGAGTTTTGCCGAGTCCCGGATGCGTGGTACCGTAGCCGCTCAGCAACATCCATGATTCATCAGTTTGATCCGTATCGGCAAAGGCAACGTTAATTGCAACAACTGTGAACAGCAGCATCAGATAAATTAATTTCATGTCTTCATTTTGCCTGTGCTTTCTGTTTCTTCTTCCCACACATTAGAAAACAAAAAATACTGGTAAGGATGTTTGTGTGTATACGCTTCAAGCAACGCGGCAAATTCCTGAACCCATTGCTGGAGCTGCTGATGTTTATTCGTCCCATTCTCATAGCACGGATACAACACATTAGATACATCAACAACGTACTTATAAGTAGAGACTTTCTCTGACAATAGAATAACTACCGGACATTTTGTCGCTGCCGCAATTGTAAAGCCGCCGTATGGAAACCAGGCTTTCTCTCCAAGAAATGAAACTTCTACAGCTTTAAAACCATATCTACGGTCACCCATAATGGACACAATATGCTTTTCCTTTAACTTATTCATGATTTCAACAATTCCACCGAGGTCCTGTTCAGGAGAAATAATCTTGATATGGTTCTGTTCCCTGCTGATACGCAGTGAACTCTGCACTGCAGGGTTATCTTCCGGACGCATAACCAGATACACTGTTTTTCCCAGTTTTTTTAACGCTGTCATAGCGACCTGCCAGTTACCCACATGGGCAGTTAGCAAAATTATTCCATGAGGAGAATTCTGAATCAGGGACATCAATTGTTCATATCCATGTAACTGTATATCAAATATTTCCTGCTCTGAAACAATAGCGTATCGGTCAATAAGCTGTTTCCCCTGACTCACAAACAATCTATATACGTGTAAAAGTCTTCTTAGAAAAGCGGAGCACGGAAACCTTCTGTTAATATACGCCAAAGCTCCACAAACAGCTGCTTGGTCAAACAGCACATAATAGATACAGACAATATATAATAATCCATATGCTCCTCTTAACCCAAAGAGGTGCAGAGAAACCCTAAAAAACCAGAACCCAAGGGCATTCCCCCTTCTCTTTGCCTCAATTTTTCGAGATGCTTTAGCTTTTTTCATTTTTACCATCAACTTTTTTCGCGTTCAAGTCTGTTTTTTCTATGTAAAGATTATCAAGCGGGCTTTTGACCCCAAACTGATATAATAAGCATAACTACACAAAGTGGCAAAATCAAGCCTAAAACTCGTATTTTTGCACAAAAATCCTTTGACACATATAAAATTATTCGCTATCTTGGACACATAATAGAGGTAACTGTTCAATGATGTATGTTCGCACCATGAAATGAGGCCAGCATGACAGAAAGACGGTTAACCAACCCACTCATTGCCGGACCGGGCATGTCGGACCCGCACGCTCTGATCCTTGACGAGGTCTGTTATCTCTTCACTGGCCACGACGTCGGCTTTGGCGTAAATGACTGGGTGATGCCGGACTGGCGCATCTACCGTTCCGACGACCTGCGTACGTGGACCCATGTAGGGACAATCAGTCCCGGGGACAACTACATGGGCGATGGTCACACTTATTGCTGGGCCGGCGACATTGCGCAGCGAAACGGTCGTTACTACTGGTACTTCTCGAACGGCAACAAGGAGACTGGCGTTATGGTTGCGTCGACCCCAGAGGGCATACGTGTTAAGTTAAGCTAATAAGTTTTCTCGCCGATGTGGTTGACATCGGTGTTTTTTTGTGCCATTATACCGATAGCCGTAATAATGCTATCGGCATAGAAAGGAGACAGTTATGACGAAGGAGAACAGAAGG
>JAHJDO010000107.1 GCA_018812485.1 bacterium
CCTTCTGTTCTCCTTCGTCATAACTGTCTCCTTTCTATGCCGATAGCATTATTACGGCTATCGGTATAATGGCACAAAAAAACACCGATGTCAACCACATCGGCGAGAAAACTTATTAGCTTAACTTAACACGTATGCCCAGTAGGGTTGAAGGATACAAAAGAGCATTAATGCAGTATAACATAAAACTTGACCCTTCTCTAATAAAGCACTGTGAAGGTTATAACATGGAAGACGGGTACGCCGTAGCTAAAGACTTTATAGAGATGAAAGAAAGACCCACAGCAATATTTATGCGCAATGATTTTCTGGCACTTGGAGCTATAAAAGCCATTAATGAAGCAGAGCTCAAGATTCCACATGATATAGCTATTGTCGGGACTGACAATATTGAAATGAGTAGATATTGTAATCCTCCTCTAACTACTATAGGATATTCTAGGGAGAAAGAAGCTAGATATCTTGTTGAAAAATTAATAGAGCGAATACAAAAGAAGAAAACTAGATATGCACAGATTGTTCTAGAGCCAAGCTTGATTGTAAGAGAATCTACAAGAAGGGTAAAGTAACTGAAGAAAGGTGGTGAGTTAAAGTGTTAAATAAAATAAGAAAATGGGGAACGAGGGCGGGATTTACACTTCTGGAGCTTTTGGTTGTGATTGCTGTTATAGGCTTACTTGCCAGTATGTTGCTTCCAGCACTCAGTAAAGCAAGAGAGATGGGAAGAAGGGCAAAATGTATGAGTAATTTGAGACAACTAGGACTAGCTTTCCAGATGTATACTTCTGACTATGATGGTTTTCTCCCAAACTACAGAGATGGTAGTACCATTTGGTTTAACATGTTAGCCAATGATGGGTATATAGAATATACCGCAAGTAAAGATAATTCCCTTCTATGGTGTCCAAGCGCGAAGTCAGATGAAAAAGCATATTTTGAGACTACTGCGCATACTGTCTATGCTTATAACAGAGGACTGTCCGGCAAAAAAGAGTCACAAATTAAGTATTCCTCAAAAGCGGCGTTACTTGTTGATGGCGGATTAGACCTCTACTATGTTACCTACTATACTGCTGGTTGGTTTTCCAATTCATACCGCCATAATGAAAAATGCAATCATGTTTTCCTTGATGGTCATATAGAATCACTTTCTGCAGAGGATGTATCAAGAGACCAAACCACAGATACTGGCAGAAATTATTGGTTTGGCATAGATCCTTAAATATTAAACTAAACGGAGGGTAAAATGAGCAAAAAAATATCTATAGTGAGTATTGTAGCTGGGTTATTATTCATGGTAATTGCGTTTACTCAGGAAGTCAGAGCAGAAGAAAAGAAAGAATATGTCTATAATTGGGTTGAGGTTGAAGGGTATGTATCAAGAGGAATGGATACTTTACTTATTGAGACAGATGATACTGCCTGCAACAATAGCTGTCTCAAGGTTGTGGAAAGCGAGAAATATAAAGGAGGAGGAAACTATTGGCCTTATATTTCCTTCAAGTATCCTTTTCTGCTAAATATTCAATACTATATATGGCTGCGTGTACAATCCCCGGTAAATACCGAATTTTTGGTAAGAGTGAAAGACTGGGTTCATGGCGGTGTACAATATGATGGGGTGATTAATTTTGATAATTCTGTTAGAGCAAGAACAAAAGCTAATGAATGGGTTTGGCTGCCCTATCCAAAAGAGAAACTTTCCAATTTAATAAAAACAAAAGAGCAATCCATTTCGCATCTATATATTTTCCCTAACCAGATCGGGGCAAAAATAGACTCTATGCTGGTTACTACTGACCCTGATTTTATCCCTAAAGGAAAAGATACGAGTAAAGATAAAAAAAAATGATTAAAAATCCTGGATTTGAAGCAGACGAATATTGTTGGGAAAGACATATAGTGTCCGGTAAATTTAATTTTGCAATAGATGAAACTATCAGTAGAAATGGAACCAAATCAGCTAGAATAGATTGTATAGAAAAAGGCAGGGCAAGATGGTACCAGAATACCGATAATGCTAAAAAAGGATCATGTTACAAATTTTCGTGTTATGTGAAAGCTAAATCAAGCGAGAATGTTAAATCTGAAACAATTGGGGATATATTAATAACTACAGATGGAGTTGCATTTTACGAGAAGTTTTATCCATTAGAAACATGGCAATATATTAGCGGTATAATCACTGCAAATTCCCCTAAACTTACTTTAGTTCTTGAATTAAGAGAAAAAGGGACTGTATGGTTTGATGATATAAAATTAAGCGAATATAAACCTAAAGTTATATTCTCAGCTAATGTCGAAAAGCACAAATCTTATGTCCTGTATTTACATAAATTACCTCCAGAATTTGTTGGAAAGGGTATAAGGATATATGGAGAGAATATTGTTGATAAAACTTATCAAAGCCGGGTTGATAATGGGAATCTGTATTGCCCTTTTATTGCCAAGGGGACCGGGAAAATAGAAGTGTTTTTACAATCTATCCTTGACATAGAAATAAAGAAACAAGATATAGAATTTTTAATATCTGATATTCCGCTTATTGATAAAAGCATACCAGAACAAGTATATAAAGGTTTATGGGAAATAGAAGATAAGGATGTAGTTCCTGCTGAAAAGAAAAGTATTCATATCCATAAGAAATTAAATGGTAATTGTATACTCATAAAAGACGGTAAATTTTTAAGTAAAACTTTCAAATATAAAGATAATAATCCAACACTTAACTTTGCATCTGAAGAACTTAAAAAACATCTTCAAATGATATCAAAAAATGAAATTTCATTAATGGATTCAGACACAATAAATGAGGATGGCATCTATATTGGCAGAATAGGTTCATGGAATAATAAGGAAATAAGAAATATTTTAAGGGAATATCCTTTAGCGAATAGAGAATCATTTATTATATATGCAAAAGATAGTAAGATATTTATCTTAGGTAAAGATTATGTCGGTTGTCTCTATGGAGTGTATCATTTTTTGAAAAATTACATTGGATTTTATTTTGTTGCTCCAGGTGAAAATGGAACATATTTTGAAAAAACCAGTAATATAACTATTTCAAACTTTATTGATGTTGAAAGCCCTGATTTCCTAATGCGAAAATGCCATGGCTGGATTTCACATCGTGAAAAATCGACCAGTAATTATTTTCTTGCAGATTGGATAGTAAAGCAGGGCATGAATTACTGTACTATATATTGGGGAAATCAACCATGGAAAAGTAAGGAGCTTAGAGAAAGGTTAAGCACATTAGGAATTTCCATAGATACATCGGAGCATAGTTTTAAATACTGGATTCCAAATGACCTTTTTGAAACTAAGCCTGATTTTTTCCCATTGATTGAAGGGAAGAGAAGAAAAACAGGAACATATAGACAAATTAATACAGCCAATTCAGAATTAATTGAATATATATCAAAAAAGATAATTGCGCATATTGAGGAATATCCGGATGTTAAAAAGATAGGAATTATACCTACTGATTCAAATCTTATTCATCCAAGTTGGAGCGAGGATGATAATTCAATAAAACTTGATGGGGCAAAAACAAGATATATAGCTCTTGAGGAATTAGATCAATCAAAATCAAGAAGATATTTAATTTTTGCCAATGAAATAGCAAAAAGAGTCTGCAAGGTTTTCCCTGACTGCACCTTAACAATTCAGGCGTATCATGAGACTTTGATCCCTCCCATAGATATAAAACCACATCCGAATTTACAATTGGCCATTGCGTTTATTAAAAGAGATTATTTACATAGCCTTGCAGATAAAAGAATAGCTCGTAACAGATATTGTTATAAAACACTTCTTGACTGGATGAAAATTACTGATTTTGTATGGATATATGAATATATACATGGCAGATATCCGTTCCCAAGACTTCCAATAATGCAAGAAGACTTCAAGCATTATTTTCAAATAGGTATAAAGGGAATTAATTTTGGTCTTAGTCCCTATCCTGAAGGATGGAAAACTCATGGAATGAATTATTATATTGCTTCTAATTTATGCTGGAATGCTGAAAAAGATTACCGTATTTTAGTAAAGAGATTTATTAAAGGGTATTATCAAGAAGCTTCTTCTTTCATTGAAAAATTCTATGAGACACTACATGATCAGAAATTCCAAGAAGATGTTCAGGCACTTGCATGGCAATTTGATGTTCCCAAAATAGCAAGTAAGAACACAGCGTTAAAGTGTTTAGATTATCTATCCAAGGCAAGAAATCATGCGGAAAAAGACATTGTAAAAGATAGAGTCAATACTTTATATGGAAATTTTAGAACTCTTTTGGGTAAAGATAATTAATAATAGTGAAATCAGCAGAGAGATTTGAAGAAAATATTGTTGAAAGACTGATTATAAAGGCAGAAGCATTTTTTCAGGCAGAGAAATGCGATGAATTTTCTGCTGATAGTCACTTCCATTCCTATACTCAAAAATTTGGCTTGCCTGAAAAGAGATATGGCGCTTTTTGTTTTGAAAAGCCAATAAAAACTGAATTCTATATAAAAAGATTATTTGATTCGTCAAAGAAACGTTCGCGATTTCTCCTGAAAATTGTGAGTATGTTAAAAGACTGGAAGAAATATACCTGTCCTATAGAAATAAAGCTTAACAATAAAACAATATTCAAAGATTTTGTCTTTTTTGAAAATGTATGTAAGGGCTGGCCAGCAAATTACTTCAGGCTTCCTATAGAAACCTTAAAAAAGGGCAAAAATACTTTGCAGATATCGAATTTGAGTAAAGGAACAGTAAAGGAAAATTTTCTTATTATAAGCAGTATAGAAATAATTGAGAAAGAACCTTATAAGGATTTTGAAATTATCTCATGTCCTGAAATAGTTGAGAAAGGCTCTTTATTCGAAATTACACTTTCTGTATTAGAGAAACACTCAAGGATAGAGGTTAAATGCGATAAAGAAATTGATTTCAAGGGTGTTTACTGTGTATCAGCGCATGATCAGGGTTGGCATGATAAAAGACCTACTGCTTCATCAGTTACAAAGCTTGAAAACCCGGGGAAATACAAATTTTTGTTTCTAGCTAAAGAGGAAGGGATAAATAAAAAAATCTCTATTCA
>JAHJDO010000108.1 GCA_018812485.1 bacterium
ATTAATTATATCTTTTAAAGCAGCATTAGCAAGGTTAATATCAATTTTTTCCCCGGTTAGAGAGGCAAAGGCGGTAAGTCTAACCAACGCACCTTCTAACTCTCTTATATTTGCTTTTATATTATCAGCAATAAGGTATGCAACATCATTAGGCATGGACAGTCCCTCGCGTTCAGCTTTTTTCTGCAATATAGCTATACGGGTCTCAAGGTCGGGAGGTTGAATGTCTGTAATTAATCCCCACTCAAATCTTGAGATAAGGCGATTTTCCAGCTCCGGAATGTTTTTAGGTGATTTATCACTTGATATAACTATCTGTTTATGAGCGTCATGAAGATCGTTAAAAGTATGGAAAAACTCCTCTTGCGTACTTTCCTTACCAGCTATGAAATGAATATCATCTATTAGAAGGAGCTCAGTGTTTCTATATTTTCTTCTAAATTGATTCGTCTTTCCATTTCTAATAGCGTCTATAAACTGATTTGTAAATTTCTCGCTGGATATATACGCGACCTTTTTCTTTGGATTTTTGCTTATAACAAAGTGGCCAATTGCCTGCATCAAATGCGTCTTTCCCAATCCAACGTCTCCATAGATGAATAGAGGATTGTAAGTTTTTGCTGGAGATTGTGCCACAGCAAGGGATGCGGCATGTGCAAAACGATTGCTGGAACCGACTACAAAGCTATCAAAGGTGTATCTAGGATTGAGTATGCTGTCCATATTGGAAGCGTGTAATTTATCTTCAGAGATAATTCTTTTAATACTATGGGTTCGTTTCTGTTTTGGAGTATATTTAACCTCAGGGGTAGTAAACTTAATAGAAGCAGATTCTCCTGTAACGCTTGTAACAGATTCTATGAGCAAATTCATGTATTTTTCCCTTAACCAGCTTTCAATAAAATTACTAGGCACCTCTAAAACAAGTTCGTTTTTAGCAAAGGATACGGGCTTTATTGTTTTTACCCATATTTCAAAACTTTGCCCTGTGGATTTTTTTTGAATATACTCAACCATTTCACGCCAAAGAAGTTCTGGATTCATGTTCATGTTTAATCCCCTATTAACTACAAGTTATCCACAAACGCATAAATAGCGAAACCTTCGCCATCGCAAGCCATTAGATAATATAAAAACTTAAAAACCTTATCAGTAAACATAATTCAGCTTAGATAACTTAACTTATTGAATAGCAAGAAGTTAGCAGAGCTTAAAAACAAAACAAGAGTTTGACCAGCGTCAATATGTGTGCTTTTCATATAGGACGGATGTCTAATCGCGCGAAAAAAGTTATCCATAAGTTATCCACAACATAAACTCAACAGGGTAAAAAGGACTGATGAAGTCTATCAAAAAGATATTTTTAGGGCAAGTGTTTTCTCTTCCTTTTGTGTTCTTTGATAGATTTTTATGGTATATTTATATACATGATTAATCCGTTTAAAATAATTTACAAAGATAAAACCAGTAAAGCAAGGATTGGAAAACTTATTACCTCTCATGGCGAGGTTAATACTCCTATCTTTATGCCTGTAGGTACGCAGGCAACAGTAAAGACTTTATCTCCTGAGGAGCTTGTCAACATTGGCACAGAGGTAGTTCTTTGTAATGCCTATCATTTGTCTCTGAGACCTGGTGTAGAAATCATAAAAGAAGCTGGAGGACTACATAAATTTATGCATTGGGATGGTCCCATACTAACAGATAGTGGAGGATACCAAATCTTTAGTCTTTCGGATCTAAGGAAAATCACTGATGAAGGAGCCAGGTTTCAATCACATATAGATGGCAAGGAAATTTTTCTAACGCCTGAAGAGGCTATCAGCGCTCAGAATGACCTTGGCGCAGATATAATAATGGTTTTAGATGAATGCATCCAGTATCCATGCGAGTATGCTTATGCAGAAATTGCCATGCAAAGAACATGTAAGTGGGCAGAGAGATGTAAAAAGGCTCATACTGACGAGAGACAGCTTTTATTTCCTGTGGTTCAGGGAGGGATGCATAAAGGGCTGAGGGAAAGATGCGCAAACGAGTTAGTAGGGAAAAACTTTTCGGGTTATGCTATTGGTGGCTTGAGTGTAGGAGAAGATAGATCGTTAATGTATGAAATTGCCCAACATACACTTTGTTTCATTCCTGAACACAGAGTTCGTTATTTAATGGGAGTAGGAGATCCCCGGGATCTATTAGAATGCATAGGCATGGGCATTGATATGTTTGATTGTGTGATGCCTACACGTAATGCAAGAAATGGCACAGTGTTCACAAGAAGGGGAAAACTGGTTGTGAGAAATGCAAAGCATGCAAGAAACCATAGTCCCATAGATATTGAATGTGCTTGCTATACATGCAGGAATTACTCTAGGGCGTATATTAGACACTTGTTTAACACAAAGGAAATTTTAGGGCTCAGATTAACCTCAATTCATAACCTGTATTTTCTAATGGAACTTATCAGAGACGCCAGAAAGGCTATATCTAAAAACGAGTTTTTGGATTTTAAGAAAGCATTTTTGAAGCAGTATGCAGGAAAATTAGTTCTTTAATTTTATTCCTAAATGTGATATTTATTTAATCCTTAATACTTATAACTTAATCCTAAAAATGAGAGGAGGCTAAAATGCTAGGTATACTTTATGCAATGGGAAGTGCTGGGGGAGGGGGAGCGTCACAGCAGGGACAGGGGAATCCATTCGGTTTTCTAATTATGATGGCACTGATATTTGGGATCTTCTATTTTTTAACGATCAGACCTCAGCAGAAGAAGCAGAAGGAGCGCAAGGAAATGATTTCCAAGGTAGAAAAAGGGGATAAGGTAATTACCAGCGGCGGCATTTATGGCATGGTTGTAGGGACAAAAGAAAAAACGCTGGTAATAAAGGTCGCAGATAATGTAAAGATAGAGTTTTCCAGAAGCGCAATAAGCCGCGTAGAAGAGAAAGCTGAGCAAGCATAATGAAATCACTTAGATGGCGGATAGCATTAGTTGTAGCAGTTGTTATTGCAGGCATAGTGTGTAATCTGCCATCAACAGGGATTTATGGATACTTTCTTCCTGTGTGGCTGCAGGGCGTGCTCCCTGAAGAGGGAATAAAGACAGGCATAGACAAGAATGGATGTGGCTATTTTTCTCTGGAGCTTGATTTTGCAAATCTTCCCAAGAATGTAGAACCGATCACAGCCTTTGGCAGGGCTTCAAACATAGTAAAAACCCGCCTGGAAAAACAGGAAATACATAAATTATCTACACAGATCGACGAGAAAGAGAATGTCATTACATTCACACTGCCAACGGTTAAAGAAGAATCTGTAGTTAATGATATCCTAAAACGTACAAGGCTCTATGGCAATATACCTATATTCTTAAAGCAATTTTTGCCTCAGAAGCTTATTAATCTTGGCTTGGACCTTCAAGGAGGAAGCCATCTTGTGCTTGCTGTTGACACTAAAGGAATGTCAGGAAAGGAAGCAAAAGATGTCCAAGAAAGAGCGCTTGTAGTTATACGCAACCGTATAGATGAATTTGGGGTCGCAGAACCTATTGTAATACCAGTTAAGGGGAGAAACAGAATAATTATAGAATTACCTGGCATTAGAGAGCCTGAGAGAATAAAAGAAATTATAAGGCGCCAGGCTGTGCTTGAATTTAAACTCGTTTGTGAAGACAAGGACAAGGTTAAACAGGCTTTATCGGGAAAGGTTCCAGATGGATATGAATTAGCATATCTTGCGAGAACAAAAGATGACGGCACAATCTATAAAGAGCCATATCTCCTGGAAGCAAAATCTGCTCTATCAAGCAAGAAAGGAGAGCTTTTAACAAATGCCTATGTGACGTATGGTCAGATGAATCAATCCATTGTAGCAATTAAGTTTAATAGGAAAGGTTCAAAGGCCTTTGCAAGACTTACCGGCTCACATATTGGAGAAAGACTTGCTACATCGCTTGACGGTAAGTTGAGACTAGTTGCAACAATACAGGACAGGATCATTGGAGAAGGGCAGATTACAGGCGTATCTGCTCAGGAAGCGCCGGATCTTGCAAATGTTCTAAAGTCTGGTGCACTGCCTGCGCAAGTTGAAATTCTTGAAGAAAGAACAGTGGGACCTTCTTTGGGAGCGGATTCTATAAGGAAAGGCATAAGGGCAGGTATTCTGGGGCTGATAGTTGTATTCTGTTTCGTAATGATTTATTACATGTTCCTTGGCTTAATTGCAGGAGTTGCTCTGTGTCTTAATCTAGTTATAATAATGGCAGCGCTGGCATCTTTTAGCGCCACACTCACCCTGCCGGGCATTGCAGCCATCATACTGACAATTGGTATGGCAGTAGATGCAAATGTGCTTATTTTTGAGAGAATAAGGGAAGAGCTTTCAAGCGGCAAAACCATTCGCGCATCTATTGGGAGCGGGTATCAAAAAGCATTTAGGACTATTGTAGATGCGAATGTGACAACACTCATAGCGGCAGTCGTGCTTTATCAGTTTGGAACAGGACCTATAAGAGGATTTGCTGTGACACTAACACTGGGTATTCTTGCAAGCATGTTTACTGCGATTGTTGTAACAAGAGTTATTCTTGATTTGTTTTGCAGGAGAAGAAGTTTTGTTAGTATAAAGATGTTGCAGCTTTTTCATAAGCCTAACCTGGATTTTGTTAATAAGCGTTTTATAGCTCTTGGTCTTTCACTAATATTAATTTTGGTTGGAATGACAGGCTTTTTTATTAAAGGAGAAGAGAATTTTGGCATAGATTTTACGGGGGGGAAACTTATACAGCTCAGGTTTATTCCAAGTGTGTCGATAGGAGCAATAAGAAGGGTTTTAAAAAATGTAGGCCTTGGGAAAAGCGTGATACAGCAATTTGGGAGCGAAAATGATCTTATTATCAAGATGCCTCTGGAAGTAAAGGACAATATTACTAATTTACTAAGGAACTCTTTTAAGGATATAGATATAACAGAGGAACGAACAGAAATGGTCGGCGCTCAGGTTGGCAGAGACTTGAGAAACCAGGCAGTGTTGGCAATTATATTTGCTATGATAGGTATTTTGGCATATGTTACCTGGAGGTTTGAACTTAGATTCGCAATCGGGGCAATACTGGCGCTTGCGCATGATGTGCTTATTACAATGGGCGCATTCGCTATTATGGGAAAAGAGATAACCTTGCCTATAGTCGCGGCTCTACTAACAATTGTGGGATATTCTCTCAATGATACAATAGTTGTATTTGACAGGATAAGAGACAATGTGCGTTTTATGAAAAAGAGCAATGAAAAAGAGATTATCAACGCTAGTATAAATCAGACATTATCTAGAACAGTGCTGACTTCTGTTACCACTCTTTTTGTAGTGGTGTCTTTATTCTATCTGGGCGGAGAGGTCATTCATGATTTTGCTTTTGCTCTGATAGTTGGGATAATTGTGGGAACGTATTCCTCTATTTACATAGCAAGCCCAACTCTCCTAATGTGGCAAAAATTCAAATCAAAGAGCTGATTCGTTACTTTTAAGCCTGCACTTCTCGCAAGAACACTTTTAGTAGGTGAACTAGTTTAAAAATTAGTTGAATATTATAATTTTACATGGTATTATAAGTTAAAATAAGTTAAAATAAGTTAATATCTAATCCAAGGATAGAGAAAATAACATTGAAAAATAATACAATAATGACTACGAGGGAATTGGCAGATTATATAAAGTTAAATGAAAAAACCATTTTAAAAATGGCGCAAACAGGAAAACTTCCCGGAATAAAAATTGCTAATCAATGGCGTTTTTATTTGTCTGCAGTCGATACACATTTACAGAAAAGCACAATAAAATCTTCCAGTGACAATTTAAATATCCTTATTAAAACTATAGAAGAAGATATTATTCCATTATCTAGATTGATGAAGATTTCTTCTATAAATTTAGACTTAAAATCTAGAAAGAGGGATGATGTTCTCTATGAGTTAGCGCAGATTGCGAATAAGGCCGGTTTAACTCTCTACACTAAAGAACTGTTTCATCAATTAAGAGAAAGAGAGAATATGCTAAGCACTGCGGTAGGAGATGGTATTGCTATCCCGCATCCACGCAACCCTACAGCCAACTTATTTAAAAAACCAAATATAATAATGGCACGTTCAAAAAAAGGTGCGGATTTTTTTGCTCCCGATAATAAAAAAGTACATTTATTTTTTATGCCATGTGCCACCAACACAATTACACATTTGAGACTCTTAAGAAAAATTTCTAAATTATCTCATACTACAAATGTTGTTCAAAAATTTATGCGGGCAGGTGACGAAAGTGAAGTAATAAAAATATTGTTGGAGTTCGAAAAAATAAATATATGTCCAACAGAAGAAACTTGAAAACTAAAATATATTACATGAGGAGAGTTTAGAATGAAAATTAGAGATTATCTTAGAGATGATAGGATGATTTTTGATCTGAAGGCGCGTAACAAAAAAGAAACACTCAAAAAAATATCTGCACCTTTAAAAAAGGCGATGGAAATGATTGACTTTGATCTCTTTCTTAAAGATATTTTTGCACGGGAAGAGCTAAAGACAACCGGAATTGGTAAAGGGGTGGCTATCCCTCATGCTAGAACTGATGCCGTCAAGGATTTTGTAATAGTTTTTGCAAGATTGCCTGAGGGAGTGGAATTCAACTCTTTAGACGGCAAACCGGTCAAACTTATCTTTTTGATTGGCACGCCAAAAAAGAAAAATTTAGACAGGCATTTAAAAATATTGGCCCGTTTGACCAAGCTCTCACAGGAAAAATCTTTTAGGGATTCGCTTCTTAACGCGTCCAGTTCAAAAGAGGTTATAGAGAAATTTAGAAAGGTTGAATTCTAGGTAAATTATGGAAAAAAAGAAGATCTTAAACATGAAAATATCGGACTATGTCTCAGAAAAAATGATTTGTCTGGATTTGAAAAATACCACAAAGGAAAGTGCAATAAAAGAGCTGGCTGAATTATTAAAAGACGCTGAAGAAGTCGCAGCTTTTGATATGTTCTTAGAGGATGTTTTTGCCCGAGAGAAATTGTGTCCTACTGCAATAGGAAATGAGATAGCTATCCCGCATGCCAGAACAGATGCTGTAAATAATATTATTATTGCGTTTGGAAGATCTATCAATGGAGTTAATTTTAACGCGCCGGATAACAAACCTGCAAAACTGATTTTTTTAATGGGAACCCCAAAGAAGGATATCAACAAATACTTGCAGGTTTTAGCGCATCTGATAAGATTACTAAAAAAAGAAGCTTTCCGACAACGGCTTTTATACGCGGAGAATAAGACTGAGATATTGAATGCTATAAGAGAAATTGAGGACTAGTTTAGTATGTAATTGATTTATAAGAACTAGTTTTGTAAACTACAACGAAAAATCGGGAACAAAAGAGTATGCCGACATATGAATATGAATGCAAGGATTGTGGACACAGTTTTGAGCTATTTCAGTCAATGACAGAAAAACGTATGGAAAAATGTCCACAATGTGGAGGAATCCTCAGAAGATTGATAGGAAAAGGCACGGGCATAATCTTCAAGGGCTCTGGTTTTTATGCGACTGACTACAGAAGCAGTGATTATAATAAAAAAGCAAAGGAAGAAACAGGTAAAGCAGAGAAAAAAGAGGATAAAAAATCCACCCCTGAATCCAAATCCAAAAAGAAGAAAGATGAAGGGAAAAATTAAGTTAGTTTTATTCTGCCTGTTTTTTTTGTCTTGTGCGGGTTTTTCAGAAGAATTTAAGAGAGAGAATAAGGTTGCTGGGTTTCATTACAATATCAACTACCATCTCTCGTTCTGTAAGCTGATAAAAATCGCAGAAGCTGAGATCTTGATAGAAAAGGGGATATACAGAGAAGTTCCTTCTTTTCGCATTGTCTTTCAGATAGATTCCTTGGATGAAAAAAATCCAATTATAAAGAAGTTCTATATGATGCATAATAGAATGGAATCGTTTATTAGAAAGACAGATTTCAGTTCTCTAAGGCTGTTGAAAACAATTAATCAGAGGATTAGAGGATTTGGGGGCATTAGAGAGAAAAATTACTATGAAGTAGTAGATTTCCCTTTAAGCCAAACAGACCCTATAATCATAGATAAATATGATTATAAACTTGGCAAAAGAGAAAAATTAGATTTGCAGGTGCCTGGCTTAGAACCTGTCTCGGATATATTGGGTATTCTGGCAAAAGGTTATTTTGTCAAAGAACATAAAACAGATAGCATAAAGTTGTATGCAAAACATGAAATCAGAGCAGTTAAACTATTGCTTGATAAAGAGAAAATAGATAGTAAATTACTCGGCAGAGTTGATACAATAAGAGTCAGTTGCAGTGCAAAGTTTCCCACTATGGGTGGCAAAGAGGGTAACTTTATAATCTGGTTTTTAGAGGGGGACAGGCAAATACCTGTCCAATTACAGCTTGAGCTGCCAATTGGATCGGCAAAGATTACTTTGAGTAGATTTGAGGATTTTGATGATAATAAAGAACATTAGAAATTTTTGTATTATTGCTCATATAGACCACGGAAAGTCTACATTAGCAGACAGAATTCTTCAATATACAAACACAATAGATGATAGATTGTTTCGGGAACAGGTTCTGGACGATATGGATCTGGAAAGGGAACGCGGCATAACAATAAAAGCCAGAGCAGTAAGAATAAATTATGAACATAAGGACAACAAGTCTTATATATTAAATCTTATAGATACTCCGGGTCATGTGGATTTTAGCTACGAAGTATCAAGAAGCATGAAAGCCTGTGAGGGAGCAATTCTCCTAGTAGACGCTGCGCAGGGTATTCAAGCGCAGACAATGGCAAATCTTTATCTAGCATTGGATGCAGGTTTGACAGTAATTCCTGTAATAAATAAAATAGACCAGAAGAATGCAGATATAGAAGGGGTAAAGACACAGCTTAATAATATCGGGCTGGATAATAAAGATATCATATTAGCAAGCGCAAAAGAAGGGATAGGCACAGAGGAGATTTTATCAGCAGTAATAGATAGAATCCCATATCCGGAGGGTCAGGCAGACGCTCCTCTTCAATGCTTAATTTTCGATTCTAATTTTGATACGTACAGAGGGGTGATTACATATGTCCGCGTTGTTAATGGGGAAGTTTATGCTTCAATGAAAATCAAAATGATGGGGACAAATAGAGTATATGAGGTTGATGAGATAGGTGTATTTAAGCCGGATATGATTCGCGCAGACAAGCTTTCTGCAGGCGAAGTAGGGTATGTAATGGCTAATATGAAAAACATATCTGATGCAACAATAGGAGATACGATCACAGGCGAGGCTTATCCTGCTAAATCTACTCTGCCCGGATACAAAAAAGCAAAGCCATTTGTATTCTGCGGTCTTTACCCGGTAAATTCTGCAGATGTTGATGCTTTGAGAGATGCGCTTGGGAAATTATCACTTAATGATGCGTCTTTTAGTTACCAGCCTGAGAGCCTGCCTTCTTTAGGATATGGATTCAGGTGCGGATTTTTGGGATTGCTGCATATGGATATTGTTCAGGAAAGACTTGAAAGGGAATACAATCTCAACCTCATCATCACCATACCGAATGTCAGGTATCAGATAAAGAAGACTAACGGGCAAATTGTTGAGATGCATAACCCATCCGAGCTTCCTGATCCGGCGCGCATAGAAACTATAGAAGAACCGTATGTAAAGGCAATGCTTATTGTGCCAAAAGAATACGTCGGAGGCGTTATGGAGCTTTGCCAGAATAAAAGAAGCATATATAAGAGCATTGATTATATAAATAAAAAAGCAGCAATGCTGGTTTATGAGATGCCTCTTATGGAAATGATAACAGATTTTTACGATCGGCTAAAATCTATAACCAAGGGATATGGTTCAATGGATTATGAATATATTGGTTATAGAGAGGCAGATATAGTCAAGCTTGACATATTGATAAACGGAGAAGCGGTAGCTGCAATGTCTTCTATGGTGCATAGAGATAAGGCTTATTATAGAGGGAGGGAGCTAACAGGCAGGTTGAAACAGACAATACCAAAGCAGCTTATAAGCATTGCTATCCAGGCGGCAATAGGAAGTAAAGTTATTGCAAGAGAAACTATTTCCGCTTTGAGAAAGGATGTTATTGCAAAACTATATGGTGGAGATGTTACAAGGAAAAATAAACTTTTAGAGAAGCAGAAGAAGGGCAAGAAGAGAATGAAACAGATAGGAAGCGTTTCTATCCCGCAAGAGGCATTTGTGGCTATGACCAGGGTTTAGGAATTTTAAATTATGGATTTTAACATAGGAGTATTTATGAACATATTGATCAAAAGAGTGCCGATGCATATCTTTTATCTTGCTATAGGATTGATTGTAGCAAGTGCTGTATTAAAGTACTTTATTAAAAGAGACAAAGTATCCTCTAAATGTAGCAAGATACTCAAATTTATTTTTGAATATGCGGATTCTGCAAGATCGGCATCTATTCTTGCATTAATAATTGTTACGTTTATTGTGCAGACTTTTAGAATACCAACAGGGTCAATGATCCCTACCCTGAATATAGGGAATCATCTTATGGTAAACAAGTTTATATACTATTTCAAAAAACCCAGAAGAGGGGATATTATTGTATTTGTGTATCCTGTTAATCCCAAAAAGGATTTCATAAAAAGATTGGTAGGTCTTCCTGGAGAAACAATACAGATAAAAGATGGGGGTGTTTTTATAAATGGAGAGGAACTGAAAGCTCCCCAAACAATAGCAGAACGGTATTATTACAATGAGGGGATGTATGGAGAAGGGCTTATTAAGATACCTGATAATGTATATTTTGTTATGGGAGACAATACAAGAAACAGCAAAGATTCGCGCTTCTGGGGATTTGTTCCAAAGAAGAATCTGTTAGGTAAGGCATTCTTTGTATACTGGCCATTAACAAGAATGCGTATAACAAGGTAACTTTATTGTAATATATAAGGGCTTAATGTAGAATACATCAGGAGAAAATAATGCGCATATGTGTGATAGGAACGGGTTATGTGGGGCTTGTAACAGGTGTATGCCTGGCAGATATCGGCAATAATGTAATCTGCGTGGATATTGATAAGGAGAAAATAGAAAAATTAAAGAGGGGCATTATCCCTATCTATGAGCCCGGATTAGAGGAAATGGTTGAAAGGAATTTGAGCAAAAGAAGAATTTCCTTTACCGCAGAGATTTCCGAAGGGGTAGGGAATTCTGAGATAATCTTTATTGCAGTTGGAACCCCTTCAAAAAAGAATGGAGAGGCGGATCTATGCTATGTTGAATCTGTGGCTCGCAGTGTGGCAAAGGCAATGGATGGGTATAGAGTAATTGTTGAAAAAAGCACAGTGCCTGTACATACTGGAGAATGGGTTAGACGAACAGTGAAGTTAAATAATATACATGGTGTTGATTTTGATGTTGTTTCTAATCCAGAATTTTTAAGAGAAGGTTCTGCAATATCAGATTTTATGCATCCTGACAGGATTGTAATTGGGGTTGAGAGCGAAAAAGCAAGGAAAATAATGGCAAAATTATACCAGCCGCTTAATGCGTCAATGGTTGTTACGGACATAAAAAGCGCAGAGATTATTAAACACGCATCGAATTCATATCTTGCGCTCAAGATTTCTTATATTAATTCAGTTGCTAATATATGCGAGCGAGTAGGAGCGGATGTGGAAAAGGTTGCAGAGGGTATGGGGCTTGATAAAAGGATAGGGAAGAGTTTCTTACGCGCCGGCATAGGATATGGAGGATCCTGTTTTCCAAAGGATGTTTCTGCATTCATCAAGATAGCTGAAGAGGCAGGGTATGACTTTGAAATGCTCAAGTCTGTTGAAAGTGTTAACAGAATGCAAAGAGAAGATTTGGTTAGAAAAATAAAGCAGGAAATGTGGGTTATGAATAACAAAACCATAGGGATATTGGGTCTTTCTTTTAAGCCAAACACTGACGACATGAGAGAAGCGCCCTCAATATACATTATAAACAAACTCCAGCAAGACGGCGCGAAGATTAAAGCGTACGATCCTGCGGCTGGACCTAGGGCAAAGGAGATCCTAAAAAACGTGCAATATTGCAAAGACCCTTATTGTGTGGCAGAAGGTAGCGACGCGCTTGTTATTATTACAGACTGGCCTGAGTTTAGTAAGCTAAATCTTGGGAAGATAAAAACCTTGCTTAATCAGCCTGTAATTATTGATGGCCGTAATATATATGACCCGGAGAAAATGGAAAAGCTTGGTTTTGTTTATAAGAGCATTGGAAGGTGAACAAACAATGTCAAACTCGTTAATTCACAAAATAAAGAATAAAAAAGCCCAAATTGCAGTAATTGGTTTAGGATATGTAGGGCTTCCTTTGTGTATGGAATTTGCAAAAAAGGGGTTCTGCGTAACAGGCATAGATGTTGATAAAAAGAGAGTGGAGAGTGTTAACAAAGGAGTTTCGTATATTGGAGATGTGAAATCTTCAGACATTAAATCGTGTGTGAAGGATAAATCTTTTCGGGCAACTACGGATTACAGAGTTCTTGGCAAGCAAGACGCTATTATAATGTGTGTTCCGACACCATTGAGAAAAACAAAGGAACCAGATATTTCCTATATAATTGACGCATCTAAAAAAATAGCAAAATATCTTAAAGAAGAACAGCTGGTTGTGTTGGAAAGCACTACGTATCCGGGGACAACAGATGAAGTTATACAGCCGATACTGGAGAAAAGCGGATTAAAGGCAGGAGAAGACTTCTACCTTGCATTTTCGCCGGAAAGAGTAGATCCCGGAAACAAAAGATACAATACTGCCAATATCCCAAAGGTAATAGGCGGGATTAATGACATATCTACCCGAACCGCAAAAGCCTTATACAGCCAGATTAATGGACATGTTATTGCAGTCTCTTCTTCGCGTGTGGCAGAAATGGTAAAACTCTTGGAGAACACGTTCCGCAGTGTAAATATAGCACTTGTGAATGAACTGGCAATAATGTGTGGTTATCTGGATATAGATGTGTGGGAGGTTATAGGAGCTGCTGCAACGAAACCATTTGGATTTATGCCATTCTATCCAGGGCCCGGCATAGGCGGACATTGTATACCTCTTGATCCATTCTATCTTACCTGGAAATCCAGGCTCCATGGGTATGAGGCAAAATTTATAGAGCTTGCCGGTGAGATTAATAGGACAATGCCTGCATATGTAATCGGAAAGATAAGAGACATCTTGAATAGTCATAAAAAAAGCATTAACGGTTCGACGGTATTTATACTTGGTGTTGCTTATAAAAAGGATGTGGGGGACTGGAGAGAATCACCAGCAATAGAAATCATAAGCATGCTATTAAAAAAGGGTGCGCATGTATGGTTTAACGATCCTTATGTTTCAGAAATAAATGCAGGTGATACATTAATGCGCTCAAAGAAGCTCAGCAAATCATTGCTGGAAAAATCCAATTGCACAGTTATTATTACAAATCATAGTATTTATGATTATAAATTTATTGTTGAAAATTCGTCTGCTGTGTTAGATACAAGAAATGCAACAGGTAGCTTAAAGGGGTCTTTTGAGAAAGTATTTAAACTGTAAAAATTAGAATGAGTATATATCTGGTAACAGGTGGTGCAGGCTTTATAGGCTCTCATATTGTAGAGTCGCTTGTAAGTCATGGCAAAAAAGTTAGGGTAATAGATAACCTTTCTACCGGGAATATCGATAATCTTGCGCACTTAATAAATAATATAGAGTTTATAGAAAACGACATAAGAGATACAAATCTTTTAGACAAAGCTATGAAGGGTGTTGATTTTTGCTTTCATGAAGCAGCGCTTCCTTCCGTAGCAAGGTCCATTGAGGATCCAATAACAGCAAATCAGGTCAATATAGATGGCACATTAAACCTGCTTTTTACTGCAAAGAAAAACAAGATAAAGAGATTTATCTATGCCAGTTCTTCTTCTGCATATGGAGACTCACCCTCTTTACCTAAAAAAGAAGACATGAAATCTAACCCACTATCCCCTTATGCTGTAAGCAAACTAACCGGCGAATACTACTGCCGTGTTTTTTATTCTGTTTATGGTCTTAACACCGTATGTTTGAGATATTTTAATGTTTTTGGCCCCAGACAGGATCCAAACAGTCAGTATGCCGCTGTTATTCCTAAGTTTATAACTTGTTTTTTGAAGAAGACTGCTCCTCAAATCTATGGAAATGGAGAACAGTCCAGAGATTTCACGTACATAGACAATGTTGTTTCTGCAAATATGCTGGCTGCTGAAGCAAAAAACACATCTGGTCAGGTGTTGAATATTGCCTGCGGCAGACAAACATCTCTTAATGATTTAGTTAAGCTGCTTAAAAATCTACTTTCAAGTGAAGTAAAACCTGATTATCTTGAGCCAAGACAAGGGGACATAAAGCATTCTTTGGCAGATATATCAAAAGCCATGGACATGCTGGGGTATAGCCCAAAAACTAGTTTTGAACAGGGCATAAAAAAGACCATAGCATGGCATAAAGACAATAAATTATGAAAACAGTCCTAATTACAGGTGGTGCAGGCTTTATAGGATCTCATCTTTGCGACTTTTTATTAGCTAAAGACTATCGTGTAATCTGTATGGATAACTTAATAACAGGAAGCGAAGATAACATTGCTCATATACTGCAGAATAAGAATTTTGCATTCATAAAACACGATGTTACTAATTATATTAATATTAAAGGCAGGCTTGATTATATTCTGCATTTTGCTTCCCCAGCAAGTCCAATTGACTATCTTGAGCTGCCTATTCAAACCTTAAAAGTAGGTTCTCTGGGAACGCATAAGGCGCTTGGTCTTGCTAAAGAGAAAAAAGCTGTATTTTTACTTGCTTCCACGTCTGAAGTGTATGGAGATCCTCTAGTCAATCCACAACCAGAAACCTATTGGGGGAATGTAAACCCTATTGGGCCTCGCGGGGTTTATGATGAGGCAAAGAGATTCGCAGAGTCCATGACTATGGCTTATCAGCGCTTTCATAAGATTCGAACGAGAATTGTAAGAATTTTTAATACATATGGACCTCGAATGCGAATAAATGATGGGAGAGTGGTCCCGGCATTTATAAACCAGGCTTTGAGAAATAAGGCACTTACGGTTTTTGGAAAGGGGACTCAAACACGCAGTTTTTGTTATATCTCTGATCTCGTGGAAGGAATATATAGATTACTCCTTTCAGATGCGAGCACTCCTGTAAACATAGGAAATCCGACCGAGATGACGATTTTAGATTTTGCAAAACAAATAATTCAAATCACAGGAAGTAAAAGCAAGATTATCTTTAATCCTCTGCCTGTTGATGATCCAAAAGTGCGCAGGCCTGACATTTCCAAGGCAAAAAGAGAGCTTAATTGGGAGTCTGTTGTTGACATTCAACAGGGGCTTGAGAACACAATTAAGTATTTCAGGGCAAAGGTTTAAATTCTTATGAAGGATTTAAAAGGGAAAGTCACTGTTATTATGCCAGCATATAATGAAGAAAGGCATATTCTTCATAATATAGAGGAGACTATTAGGGTCTTTGATCAATTCACTTGCAATTATGAAATCATAGTGGTTGATGATGGGAGTTTGGATAATACTTATAAAGAGGCAGTAAAAGCCCAAAATGGGCATGCAAATGTTATTGTTAAAAGAAACATAATAAACAGAGGTAAAGGCCGTGCAATAAAACGCGGCTTTAGATTTGCGCAGGGAGACTACATTGTATTTCTAGATGCGGATCTTGACCTACATCCTGAGCAGATAAAGGGGCTTTTTGATATTATGAAAAGAGAGGACTCAGATATTGTAATAGGTTCAAAAAGACATTCGGCATCTGTTCTTAATTATCCCAAAAGAAGGAAAATAATAAGCTATGTTTATAATTTGCTTGTCAGGATACTGTTTGCCTCTCAGATTAGGGACACTCAGACAGGCTTGAAAGTATTTAAGAGAAAGGTATTAGATTCCCTTTTTCACGTAATACTTGTTAAGCGGTTTGCCTTTGATGTAGAGCTTCTAATGGTTGCGCATCACATTGGGTACAAGATATCAGATGCACCTATTGAGATCAACTTTGGCAGAGAGCAAAGAATAGGAAGGATAAGGGTTATAGATATTTTAAGTACGTACTGGGACACATTAGCAGTATTTTATAGGATGTATCTGAGGCGTTACTATATTAAAAGGCTTTCGGGAAAGCGCAAGATATGAAAAAAGCAATGCAGGTTGTAATTTTGTGCGGGGGCAGAGGCACAAGAATGGGGCATCATACAAGATTTCTTCCAAAGCCCTTAATAAAGATAGGGCAAAGGCCGATTCTATGGCATATAATGAAGATTTATTCTTTTTATGGATTTAATCGCTTTGTTTTATGCCTTGGGTATAAAAAACAGAAGATAGAGGAGTATTTTTCTCATACAAGAGGCTGGAATATCACATTTGTAGACACCGGGCTGAGCACTAATACAGGAGGAAGGATTAAGAGAATAGAGAAATATATCGAGGAGGATAATTTTCTTGCAACATACGGTGACGGTGTAGCAGATGTCAATATAAATAGACTGATTCAGTTCCATAATAAAAACAAAAAAATAGCAACTCTTACGGCAGTAAAACCACGTTCACAGTTTGGTATTATGGATATAGAACCTGATAATACGGTTAAGGATTTCCATGAAAAACCTGTTCTTACTCACTGGGTAAATGGAGGTTTTTTTGTGTTTAACAGGCGTATATTTGAATATTTGGAAAAAGATGATATTCTCGAAAGAAAGCCTTTCTATCAATTATCCAAAGACAAAGAATTAGCTGCTTATAAGCATCATGGTTTTTGGGAGTGTATGGATACATATAAGGATAATCTTGAACTTAATCAGGCATGGAAATCCGCTGCTGCCCCCTGGGCTGTATGGAGCTAACTTCTCTCACAAGATCTGCAGGCAAGGTTGGACTTGCAACAATTATCAGCAGAGTTTTTGGCTATATTAGAGATATCTTATTAGCCTCGCTTTTTGGCACATCAATGTTTGCAGATGTCTTTTTTGTTGCTTTCAGAATTCCAAATACACTGAGACGTCTCCTTGGAGAAAATGCATTTAATGCCTCTTTTATTCCTGTGATGGGAGATTATCTTAAGAAAAAAGGTGAAAAAGAAGCATGGAATATGGCTGTATCTATAGGAATGATATTCTTTTGTATATTACTTTTTATTACCGCTATTGGCATTGTCTTTTCACCTCTTATCATGAAGATAGCGGCTCATGGGTTCATCCAAACTCCAGGGAAAATAGAGCTTGCAACAAAACTCCTGAGAATAATGTTCCCATATATCTTATTCATAGGAATAGCCATTCTCGTGACAAGCATCCTGAATTCCTTTAGAATCTTTTTTATTCCCGCACTTGCTCCCAGTATCCTGAATATATGCATGATTACAGCTCTTATATTTTTCTGCCGCAGGATGAAGGAACCAGTAGTAGGCCTGGCAATTGCAGTCCTGATTGGAGGAATAGGGCAACTTGGGATTCAATTATCCAGCTTGATAAAGCGAGGCAGGGGATTTTTTAGAGAACTAAAACCCAGATTTAATCATCCAGCAGCCAAGACGATAGGAACGCTCCTGATTCCTGTCATATTGGGCTCAGGGGTGTATCATATAAACATTCTTGTTGATACATTTCTAGCCTCGTTCTCTCATATAGTAGGCGAAGGAGCTGTATCTGCACTCTATTACGCTAACCGCTTGATACAATTTCCTCAGGCTGTATTTGCCATAGCCCTAGGCACTGTTATTTTACCTGCTATGAGCAGTTTTGCTTCGGAAAATAATATTGATAAACTAAAAGAAACCTTTACCTTTTCCATAAAAATGATTATTTCAATCACTATCCCCTTGAGCGTATTATTCATAGTCCTGAGATTTCAAATCATTCAGTTATTATTTGGATGGGGGAAATTCCAATTCTATTCTATAAAAGCAACAAGTTTTGGACTCTTATGTTATAGCTTTGGACTTGTTGCATATTCAGCTAATCAGATCATTACACGTGCATTCTATTCAGTTAAAGATACAAAAACTCCTCTAAAAATAGCATGCTTAAGCATGATTATGAATGTTATACTTAATTTAGTGCTGATGTGGCCATTAAAGCTAGGAGGACTGGCTCTGGCAACTTCCATTTCTGCTACAGCCAATATGGTGATTCTCTTCATTCTATTTGATAAAAAAATAGCTAAAATAAATTGGCATGGTATAAGGGATACGTTGTCCCGTTTGTTGCCCGGATCAGCAGTAATGGCAATAACCTGCTGGCTTACACTGAGATGCGTAATATCCATAGAAGGAAATTTACTTACAGTACGTCTTATTCAGTTTTTTATCCCTGCTTTTGCTGGAACTATTAGTTTCCTTATCATATCCTACCTCTCAAAACTCAAAGAATTAAGACATGTGTGGGGAGTAATAAAAAACCTTGGGAAAAGATAAAACTTAACGACTCTCCAAAAAAAGTGACAAAAAGATTTGCTAAAAATAGTACACTTTTAATTTTTTTGTCTGACAAATAGAGAAAAATATACTTGACAAAGTATAAGAAAATAATGTATAAAGTATATAAAGAGATTAGATATTACTTATGAATCAGATAATTAACTGGATCTGGTATAGACCAACAAAAAATCCTAATAATTTTTTTCTGTATCTTAGAAAAGATTTTGAATTAAAAAACTCTGTGGAAGAAGCTGCCTTTTCTGTTACAGCTAACAGTCTGTACATGTTATATGTCAACGGTACTCTTTTAGGTAGAGGGCCTAATCCTGGTGCAAAGAATTACTGGTATTACGATACATATAATGTGAAAAAATATTTAAGAAAAGGTAAAAATGTAATAGCTGTTCTGGCTTATCATTATGGAAAGGATATGAAAAATTGGCTAAATGTCTCAATAGGAGATGCTGGATTCTTATTCCATGGGAGAATAAGATTTAGAAAAGGTAAGTCTTTGAACATTGTAAGCGATAATACATGGAAAGTAAAACAGGCACAATCATGGGAAAAGAACACTCAACTGATTTCTGAACACCGTGGAGAATATAAGGAAATATTTGACGCAAATAAAGAAATTATGGGATGGCATAACATAGATTATGATGATAAATTATGGGATTCTGCTGTGCTTTTAGACAAATGTCCAATTAGTAAGTCAACTAAATTACTAAAACGAGAAATTCCTCTCTTTAAACCTGTTAACGTATTTCCTCAAAATGTATTTATGCTTGGATACAATATGGCTTACGGTCATCTTGATAATAGAAAGTGGGAAGTGGAAAATCCGTATAATCTGGCTCAGGATAATGATAAAAACACAACAGTCAGAACATATAAAAAGAACCAATCTCCTTCTATAATTATCGACTTTGGTAGGGATGTTGTTGGGCATCCGGTTGTTGAAATATCCGAAAGTAGCGGAGGAATTATAGATATTGCCTATGGAGAATCTCTCAATATGACTTATATTGACTCTCTTATTATGAGAAAAGGATATCAAAAATTTTCTCCCTTTAGACGGAGAGCCTGTAGATATCTTATGCTTACCTTTAGAAATTACACACGCGCAGTCGATATAAAAAGGGTGTACTTTGATTTCATTGCTTATCCCGCAAAAGAGAAAGGAAGTTTTAAATGTTCGGATAATAGGTTAAATAATATTTGGAAGACTGCTCAATACACATTAAATCTTTGCATGCAGGACCACTATGAAGACTGTCCATGGAGAGAGCAAGCTTTATACGGAGGAGATATGAGGTCACAGGCATTATTTGCTCAGTATGCATTTGGAGAGACAAAACTTACAATTAAATCTATTCGCCAGCTAGCAAGGATTCAAGACAAGGATGGCTTTATACCAAGTAAGGGTCCAACATCAATATCTTCGGGAGGAGTGATTCCAGGATACTGCACTTATTGGCTGGTAACTTTAGTAGATTATTACCGCTATACAAGAGACATAAAAATAATTAAAGAACTATATAGTAATATTTCTAGACTGATGGAGTGGTTCAAAAAGCAGGAAAAAGACGATTCCATCATACCTGAATTAACTGGTAGAAGGATATATATTTTCATTGATAATCTTACTAGAGAAATAGATAAAGAAGGCATTTCGACTTTTCTGCAAGTTCAATATTTCTGGGCACTAAAAGAAGCAGCTTTTTTAGCAAAAGAGATAGGAGAAAATAAACAATCTCTTAGTTGGGAAATAATGGCTGATAGATTAAGATTAAAAATAAATGAAAAATTATGGGACAAGAAGAAGGGCGCATATGCAGACGCCTGTCATAATGGAAAACTCAGTTCTCATATCAGTCAGCAGACCAATGCATTAGCTGTAGTTACCGGTGTAGCTGAAAAGTCAAAATATAACTCTATCCATAAAGCCATTTTTAATCGTAAGCTCACTGAGCCCTGTAGAGCAGGATATTTTATGTTTTATCTTATTGAGATGCTATGTATGATGGGACGAAGAAAGAAAGCAATGCAGAGGCTGAGAACTTATTGGGGAGAAATGATCAGACGAGGAGCTACAACTTTTTGGGAAACACATGATCCTGAAACTCCTGAAGGTAAGTTGCCGGATAAAAAATGGAGTCTATGTCATGCTTATTGTGCTGGACCCCTATTTCATTTACCTGCCGAGATACTAGGAATAAGAACTAAGGATGTTGGTTTTAAGAAAATTAGAATATCCCCTATGATTGAATTATGTGAGTTTGCCAAGGGAACAGTTCCTACTACAAGAGGAAACATAGATGTTTTTTGGGAAAGAGGTGAAAAAGGAATAAATGTTTTTAACTTGAAGATTCCCTCGCAAACTTGCGCCAAAATTAAACTGCCTATTCAAAAAAATGTAAATTTATCTCGAATTTACTGTAATAATATTAATATAAAGAGAAACATTAAATTAACATCCAAAAACTTATACTTTACCGTAGAAGGGCCAAAGAAGATTGATATTAAAATATATAACCAGAGAAGTATAAATGATTAATAATATTGATAAAAATAGCCATACTCCTTTATATATACAGTTAGAAAAAGCCCTAAGAAAAAAAATATCAAATTCTTTAGACTCAGATGCTTCATTAGGCACTGTGAATGAACTTTGTAAGACATATGATGTAAGTGCTATTACCGTCAAGCGAGCACTTAAGGAGCTCGCAAGCGCAGGAATTATCAAATCTATAAAAAGCAAAGGTAATTTCGTAATAAGACAACCCTATGCTAGATTCAAAGAAAAAACCATGGCATTTGTGAGTTATAACACCTTGCATCATGTGCTTAATCCAATGTACGCCAAAGTATTTGAAGGTGCTAAAGCAGCTTTATCTAATGAAGATGTGTTTCTTGATTTTTATTCAATGCCTATAACTTCTTTCAAAGATGCCATATTAAGCAATTATATAATGGGGTTTATAGTTGTAGGAGTTCGTGATTATGCCTTTTATGAAACACTTGTTCGGGCAAATAAAAATTTTGTACTTATAGATGTAACATCCAATATTGTTCCCTCCATACTTACGAACCATCAGCTTGGAGGGGAGTTGGCAACAGAATATCTTATTAAACTGGGGCATACTAATATAGCAATTTTTAATGGTAATCTGGAAGATGAAACATTCAAATCGAGATTTGATGGCTATAAGAAAGTTCTTAAGAAAAACAACATAAAATTGAGAGGCAGTTACGTAATAGATAGTTTAAGCATATCACAGGATGGAAAACAAAACTGTATTGATAAACTTTTACACCTTAAACCAAGACCTACAGCAATATTTTTTACTGCTGACGAGTATGTTTTTGACTTTATGCCAGTTTTAAAAAAAATGGATATAAGCATTCCAAAAGATATAAGTATTGTAGGGTATAATGATCTGGAAGGTGCTTCTTATACTAAACCACCTCTTACAACAATAAAACAACCCATGTTTGAAGTTGGACAAAGGGCAGCCAGCATTTTACTTAACATGTCTGACAGACAGAAACTGAATAATTTTAAACCTACTCTAATTGCTCCAACACTTGTCGAAAGAGCATCATGTCGAAGGATTAAGAATGATATATAAAGAAGGGTAATGAAATATGGATTTCCTGGAACGTTTTTTAACTGCAATATACTTTGAAGAGCCAGATTGAGTACCAATAAATATTTGGATATATCGGCCAGAGATGATTAAATTAGTAGAGAAAAAATTTAACTTTTGATAACTATTACAAATAACCAAAGGAGGTTCCAAAAGATGTCTACTCAACGGAAAATATTGAACTGGAAATTGGTATGGGTAGGAATGGTCATTTTGGCATATAATTTTCTATGTGAATGTAATATGCCTGCTTTACATGCTCAGGAATCAAAGAAGCATTTGTTTAGTTTTGTAGTAGTAGGGTGCCCGCATCTCACTGAAAACAGAAAGGGCGAGCTAACGGGAGTAGAGAAGTTTGAAATCTTGCTAGAGCAAATAAACTCATTTCAAGAAAAACCTGACTTTATGCTAATTGCAGGAGATATACATATTAGAGGATTTAAAGAGGTATATCCAAAAATTAAAATGCCTGTCTATGTGAGCTTTGGCAATCATGAATCACTAGATGCAAGAAAAGAATTTAGAAAGATGTTTCCTGATCTTTTTAGGAAAGCGGATTATTATTCATTCAAGCACAAGAATTGTCTGTTTATACAGATTTGTGATGCTATCCCCATAGATCATTTTGGGCATCTCAGTTCAGAATTTATTTTCCCTGCTTGGGGAGGAAGTCAATGTGAATGGCTTGAAAAACAATTGGTTAATAATTGCAATAAGGTTATCCACACATTTATTTTCGGGCATATTCCTCCCCATCCCCAAGGTAAAGACCAAAATGAGTATTTAGCAGTAAATGATCAGCTATACCTTGAGAAATTAATTCGAAGATATAAACCTACTGCTTTATTCTTCGCCCATTTGCATAGGAGACTAGAATTTAAGATTGGCGACAGTGAGGTTGTGGTGGTTGGCTCCAGTAATTGGCATCACGACAAGAATTTGCCTATTGGTTTTATGAAAGTAAAAGTGTTTGCAGATAGAATTGAGAAGGAATTTATCCCTTTAGAAACAAAGGAGACACAGAAACCAATCGGGATTTCTATAATCTCTAAAGGCTCTTCAGAGTGGTTATATACCGAGCAATATCCAGCCGAAGTTCCTCCTCTGGATTCAAATTCCAGAAAGTGGCATGAGACAGACTATGACACTTCTAAGTGGCTTAAAGGCGGTTGTCCATTTGGTTATGGAGATGAACCAAAGGTAACATATGGAACGAAATTATCCAATAACCAAGGGAATTACTACTTTAGAAAAATTTTTGAGGTAAAGGATACCCTCAAAGTCAGTTCCGGCATTTTAAAAATTGCCTCTGATAATGCAGCCATTGTCTACCTTAACGGAAAGACGGTAGACAGAGACTCTCTCTTCCTTCATGATGAATTTAAGACCAACCCCCTTGGAGGTCATGAGTTTTCTTATTGGAATAGAGAAGTAACGCTTAAGGCATCTCTTTTTAAAAAAGGGAAAAACCTTCTTGCTGTTGCCCTTTATAATGATCAAAGCAGTTCTGATGCCTATTTGGATTTAGAGTTACTTGGAGAAGATAGCAAACCGGAACCGCTGGCTTTACTCAAAGGCCCTTATCTTCAAAACTTAGGTCAGGATAAGGTAACTATCATGTGGGAAACTAATATCCCTACAATAGGTTATGTGAAATACGGAGAGATTTCTTGTGATAAACAAGAAAAAGAGGGAGAGAAGAATTTCAGTAAAATTCATGAGATTATCCTTAAAAACTTAAAGCCGGCAACTACTTATCAATATCACGTCTATTCCCAAGCAAATAAAGTAGATAAGGAATTAGGGGCTAAAGGATTTTTTGCCACAGCACCAGACAAGAACCGTCCTTTTCAATTTGTAGTGTATGGTGATACTCGTACTCACTATGAAAGGCATAAATCTGTTATAGATGCGATGCTTGAATGCCCGGAAGGAAAGCCTGAGTTTGTTATTCACAGCGGGGATTTTGTTGAAAATGGTAACGAATACGAGTGCTGGGGAAGAGAATTTTTCGGGCCTGCTTCTCATCTTATGAAGAACATTCCACTTTGGCCATGTCTTGGTAACCATGAACAAAATGCACAGTACTATTTTGATTTCTTTTCTCTTCCTAATAATGAACGCTGGTACAGCTTTGATTATCTAAATGCACGCTTCATCCAGCTTGATAGTTATTTCAGTGATTTTAAGCCCGGCAGTAAACAATTTCAATGGTTGGAAGAAGAATTAAACTCATGTACAAAACAGTGGAAGTTTGTTACTCTTCATTCTCCTCTGTTTACATCAGGTCCACATGGAGCTTTGGGGGAAGACGGAACAAAACCTCAGGAAGAGTCGATCGCCTATGGGCAGGAGTTTCTGCTACCACTCTTTGAAAAGTATGGAGTGGATATGGTCTTTTCTGGACACGATCATGCCTATGAGAGAAACAAGAAGGGAGACATTTATTATATCGTATCAGGGGGAGGAGGCGCACCAAATTATGGCAAGAGTGTGAAGAATCCTTACAGTCAGGTTTTTAAATCCACACCTCACTATTGTTTGATTCAGATTAATGGAAGAAAATTGTGTATGAGTGTATGGGATACTCAAGGAAATCAGATTGATTCACTCCAAATACCGAAATGAAGATTAGCACCAAAAATCATTATTGTCATAGACAACGTTTCATGTAACACTTTAGCTACAAAAAGCAATGAGAGAATTTATTTTACAGAAAACAGAGAAATGATACTATATACCAAGGGCAGTCAAGGCGAGAAAGGAGGTGCGCAGAACTTGAATTGCCAAGACCTTTTTAGAGATAAAAATAAAATGCAAAAAAAGCTAAAAAAATTAACTTTTTTAGCTAAACTATAACCATAAATATAAAAAGGAGAACTAAATTATGAAAAAAGATGTATTGCTAAGTAGTGTTAGATGTGTTTTGGCGGTAATGGTAGTATCTTTATTTTCCAATTTAGCTTTACAATCTCTGTGTTTCGCACAAGAAAATCAGGAAAATTTGGTAGCAAATCCAAGTTTTGAACTGGATGAAAACGAAGATGGATGTCCTGATGGCTGGACATTTGGGGGCTCAGCAAACGCACGCTTAATGAAGGGAATAGCAAAGACAGGAGATTATTGTGTAGAATTAAAACAAGGCGATGTAAAAGGCACTTATATTGGTCAGAGAATTAAAATGACGCCTGGAAAGGTATACGAAATATCTGTTCATTATAAGATGAAAGATATATCCGGGTCAAGTGGGCCAGCTGTTTACTATTATTGGAAGAAAGGCGGATGCTTTGTTAAAAAACCGGGAATAGAGGGTTACTTGCACGACTGGATTGTAGTTACCGGAGCAATAAAAGGGAGTAGCGAAGATTGGATAGAGGTTTCTAAGACCATTATCTGTATTGAAGAAGCTGATAGCATAAAGCTAGCTCTACACATGTATGGCGAGCAAGATACTAATGGCACAATATGGTTTGATGATATAAGCGTAATTGAGATAAAAGAGAAAGAAATTGAAAGTGTTTCTGAGGGGCAAGATGGAAAGAAGGGTTCCACAAAAGGGGATGTGTTGTGTTACATCCCCTTTGAAAAAGATATTCAGCCATTAAGTGAGCTGATTGATATAATGCCAGAAACCGCAGGCGATTATTCACTGGCTGACGGCAAAAGAGGCAAAGCCATCAAATTTAATCCTGGTCTCTTTGAAGCCAGATATTATTATAAAAATAAAGTACCTCCATCAGCAATAAACTTTTGGATTAAAATAGAAAAGGATATTATTGAAAACCAAAAAATTTACAGGATTTTACAGACTTCTTTTGGAACTGATTTTATTAGCCTGTTAGAGTTAAATAATCAAATCTTAAGGTATGTTATCAAAAAGGATAGTGCTCAAAAATGTTATTATTATCCAGTAAGTGATTGGGTTAAAAATAAATGGCATTACATTTATATTCCATTTAAAGATAATAATAGTCCATTTTACGTAGATGGGATGCCTTCTTCAGTTATTTCGGATCCCAAGGTATCTGCAGAGATGCTGAAAGATGTGCCAATTACAACCAGGTATTTTTTCCAGATTGGTTCTTTTGGACAGAGCATTGAGAAAGTTAAGGACAGTATTTTAATTGACGAATTGCGAGCTTCCTCGGTTACTCTTTCAAAAGATGAAATAAAGGAAAGCTACTTATCTGGGCTAACCGATAAGTTAACATACCGTCCTCCTGTTGTCGAAGCCACGAGGTGTTCAAAGTCACCAGTCATAGATGGAATAATAGAGGAGAAAGAATGGCAAGATGCTGGAAAATACACGGGTTTTGTGCATTTTGACAATGGCAATTATGCGGATAGACAGACATGGTTTTATGTTATGTATGATGATGTATCTTTATATATGGCATTTGAATGTGAAACTAATGCTCTAATACAAGGTAAATCAAAGGAACGAGATGATAATCAAATCTGTATGGATGAATCAATAGAAGTGTTTCTGCGGACAGTGGATACTCTTGAACTGGGATATTATCATTTTACGGGTAATTTCAGAGGAGATATATATGACGGATGGGGAATGGATAAAAAATGGAATGGAAGTTGGATATGGAAATGTCATAAAACAAATAATGGATGGTCTGGAGAGCTTTGTATTCCAGCAAAGGATTTAGGTGTTAATCATATCAATTACGGGGATAAATGGAGAATTAATGTTTGTCGAAACTATGGAGGCATGCCCTCTGAAGATAGATGGACTCAATGGGCGCATACTCCCGGCTCATATCACGATCAATCTAATTTTGGCAATCTGATATTTCCAAAAAACCCACTTATAGTGCATGCAAAAGAGATTAAAATTATTCCAGGGAGAGAGATTAGTATAAAGACAGATATTTCTGCCACAGACCTGAAAGGTAAAAAAATTTATTCAACCTTAAAAATATATGCCAAGAATTCAGTTACAGATTCAATAGTTAAACATTCACAAAAAACAGCGGTTTCAAAGGGCGAATTCAAAACTATGGATATAGTCCAAAAATTGAGCTCCGCCGAAGGAGTGTTAGCCTACTCAATTAGAGATGCAACAGATGATAAAACTTATTTATATCAAATGATTAATTTTGGAGAAAGAAAAGCTAAATCGAAGCGACTAGGAGATAAGGAGAAAAAACATGAACTTACCAAAACGAAACAAAAAAGCAAATATCTTACGCAAAGTGAGATCGATAAAGCAAAAGATGAGCAAAAGATATGGAAGAATAATAACCTGGGTAAGACCAGATGCGTGCTCCCCTCTTGGGAACCCCTTCAGATTATAGATAATAAAGTAGTTACATGCTGGAATAGAAAGTATGCGGTAGGTGATAGCATTTTTATGAAGAACGTTAAAATCAATGAAAAAGATATATTTAATGAAGATATAAAACTTGTGATTATAGACGAAATGGATAATCGCACGATTTTTGATGTTGGGGAAAATAAGGTTGTTTCTTTTGAAAAAGATAAGGCTGTTTTGAAATGTTCTACGATAAAAAATAGCTTTAAAATAGACATCAAGAAAGAAGTTGAATATGACGGAATGGTTAGGTTTGATTTCAGCATTGAGCCTGTACAGAAGAAAGTTAAAATAAAAGAGATGTTTTTGGAACTATCCTTTAATAAAGAGTTAATGAAGTATTTTCACTATTTTTCGAGAAATCGAATTCCTCCCGGTTCAGATGCAGGGCTTATTCCAAAAGAAGGCATATCGCTTGATTTCAGACCATTTGTATGGGTTGGAGATGACAACATGGGATTCGCAGTATTTAGGGAATCTGAAAGAAATTGTTATGTTTATAAAAGCAATAATAATTTTAAGATAATACCAAAATCTGATGTACTTATATTGAGATTAAACTTTATAGATACATTATATGATTTGCATGAACCTTTGCAATATACAGTGGGCATGCAGGCTACGCCGGTAAAACCGCTTCCTGAAGATTGGCGGACCTGGGGGTATGAGAGAACATTTGCAAATCCGTGGAGCACATTGCAGGAATGGGATTCGTTTGGAAAGGGAGAAGAAATGTGTGTTGACCCAGTGCAAGCAAAAATAATGGCAAGAAGATATCGTAAGCAAGGGAAAAAAGTGATGCCGTACTATCCAATTGGCATGTTTAGGCATTGGTTGCGAGATGGGCGATTACGACCTGAGGCTAAGTTATTTGGAAATGAATGGCTGGCAGCCGGTACAAAAATAAAGCCCGGAGTAGTTCCTCGAAAATATGAAATTGCATATGGATCAGGAATGTCCTATATTTCTGTATGTCCAAGGTCTGACTGGGCAGATTACTATATGTGGAATCTAAATCGGATGATAGATGATTTAGAGATAGGAGCAGTCTATCTGGATGGTTCATTTTCTTTGTGTGCTAATGAGACACATGGATGTGGGTACATAGATAAGAATGGAGATTGGAAACCTGAATACAATTTTTTTGCCTGTCGCGATCTTGTGAAAAGAATACGCACTCTCTTTTATGAAAAAGGTGAAAAACCGCCATGTATATTCATCCACACATCTGGTTGGACCAATATCCCTGTTATTTCTTTTGCAGATATATACTGTGATGGTGAACAGTATAATGCGGGAAATGTTCGGGTAAAGGAACATTATACAGAAGTATTGCCTATTGATAAAATACGGGCAATGACTATGGGGAAACAGTGGGGTGCGGCTCAGCTATTTCTCCCTGAACTGCATGGTGATTGGGATAAGCCGGAAGCTCCGACCAGAGAACTTTTGGCTATGCTCTTGATCCATGATATCCTAATATGGCCTGCTTATTGTAATGCAGAAGTTGTTAGAAGTGTTTATGAAATCAAAAAGGATTTTGGAATGGAAAAGGTGGAATTTTTTCCATACTGGGAAAGACATCAGGTATTCTGCGATAATGATAAGATTAAAATAAGCTATTATAAAAAGATTTCCTCAAATGACCAGAAATACCTGTTAATAGTCAGCAATTTAACTAATGAAGTGCAATTTGCTCAGATCAAACTAGATTTTAATGTCCCTAATAGTAAAATGATTAAGCTTTTTGACTTGGAAAATAAGAGATTTCTTGATTGCGAAAATAAGTCATTTTCTGTACCTGTAAAGAGTTATGATTTTAGATTGATTGAGGTAAATATTTCTGGACTGGAATAGACTAAAAGCTATAATAATTAAGAGGAGGTCTTGCAAAAATGGAAATATTTGGAGCAGGAGTAATAGGTTTAAATATGGGAGAAGGGCATATTAAAGGATATTTAGACAATCCTTATACTGAAGTAAAGGGAATATGCGATACTAATAAAAAATTATTGGAATGTATAAAGAAAAAATCACCTTTCACAAAAACATTCGTTATAGAACTGGCTGGAGGTTACCTTGGATATATTGCTACAAGCGAATCTTTTAAACAGGGAGATTATGAATCAACAGGTTCAGCTTTCAAGCCAGAAACGGGTAATATTTTAAGAGATAAGGCATTAGAATTACTCAACTTATTGTATGCAAATAAAAACATATAAGAAAGGGAGAGAAAATGTTAACTAAAATCAGGAAAGTTTTGGGAAACAGGAAAAGTTTTACGCTCATTGAGCTTTTGGTCGTGATAGCCATAATAGCTCTGCTTGCATCAGTGCTTTTGCCTGCATTATCAAAAGCAAGGGAGATGGGAAGACGGGCAAAATGCATCAGTAATCTAAGACAGATGCATACAATGCTTATGATGTATGCATCGGATTGGGATGACTATTTGCCAATGGGTTATGGTGGCGCTGGTTATACATGGTGTGAGCAATTACAAATGTACGGCGCTAAATTCGGCAATAAAGGGGTTAGTTCAGTATTGTTTTGCAAAAGTAATCCAAATGCTATGATGGCAACAGGTGCATTTCCTGGATATAGTGTCAACTATGCTTATAACCTGTATTTTGGAAATACTGATTTCTTGCCTAGGCAGTTAAGACTATCTAAGATTAGCATTCCCACAGAGAAAATGATAGCGTGTGATGGTGGGGAAGATATTAATGGAGGAGCACATTATCGAATAAGCAATAGTTCTAGAGTTGGTCATGTGCATAACGATGGCGCAAATTTTCTTTTCTGTGACGGACACGTTAGCTGGTACGCAGAGGGCGACGTAGATGATGACCGGTGGTCTCTTCCTTAAAAGTTAGAGGATAATAGGATGACACCTAAAGAATGTTTTAAAGCAATTTTTAAGTATAATGAAGACTTTGACAGGCATCCTACCACATACTATATACTATGAAACACCGGGAATAAATCAAGAACTAATGGATTATTTCTCTATCAATTCGCGGGAAGAATTAAGACATAAAATTACTATAGGAGATTGCTATGAAAAAAAGATATGCTTTGGTCGGAACAGGCGGGCGTGGAGTAGCTATGTTTGCCAGACCTATTGTTGAAAAGTATAAGAAACAAGCAGAACTTGTTGCCATGTGTGATGTCAATCCGAAGAGACTGGAACTTGCTAATAGCATTATAAAACGCCATGTCCCAACTTATACTAATTTTGATAAGATGCTCAAAGAAGTCAAATTTGATACGCTTATTGTTGCTACAAAGGATTCAACCCACCATGAGTTTATTATTAGGGCTCTGGAGACCGGACATGATGTTATTACTGAAAAGCCAATGACAATCGATGATGAGAAATGCAGAGCTATACTTGGAGCTGAGAAAAAGAGTGAAAAAAAAGTTACAGTTACTTTCAATTACCGTTATGTTCCATATGTAACACGCATAAAAGAACTTCTTTGTAAAGGTATTATTGGTGATATTATCTCGGTTGATTTTAGCTATTATCTGGACACCTCACACGGAGCAGATTATTTTCGCAGATGGCACAGGAGAAAGGAAAATTCAGGCGGGCTTCTTGTCCACAAAGCAACGCATCACTTTGATCTGGTTAACTGGTTTTTAGATGATGAGCCTGAAGAGGTATTTGCCAGAGGGGCATTGAGATTTTACGGTCATACCAGAGAAGATAGAAGCGAGAGGTGTTTGACATGTAAGTATAAAAAGACCTGCGAGTTTTATTTTGATATTGAAAAGAAAGAACTGAATAAAAACTTTTATCGTAAGGCAGAAGACGAAGATAAATATTACAGGGATAGATGTGTATTCAGTGATGAAATTGATATTGAGGATACAATGTCAGTGTGTGTGGCCTATAAAAAGAGCACATTCTTAAATTATAGCCTTAATGCCTTTCTGCCTTATGAAGGATGGAGGATGTCTTTGAATGGGAAAAAAGGAAGGCTTGAAGCAGAGGAGTTTCATAGTTTTCCGGGAGGCATACCTGAGGAGAAGCAAATAAGGATTTACCCATTATTTAAGAAGCCGAGAATTATCAAGGTTCCTAAAGCTGCGGGCGGACATGGCGGAGGGGATGAAAGGCTTGAGGATATGCTTTTTAAAGAGAGGATTCCAGATCCTCTGGGGCATCAGGCTGGTTCATGGGGTGGAGCTATGTCTATATTGATTGGAATTGCCGGAAATAAGTCTATAAAGACGGGAAAACCTGTTAAGATTAAATCATTACTTTGAAAGGAAATAATAATGGCTAAAGCAAGACGTAATTTTTCTATGCAGAGTTATTGGGAAAAGATAGCTGAAGACTGGGAGCCGTTTCTAAAATTTAAAGGTAGAACTAAATCTGACTGGACTAGCTGGAGGAAGAGTGCTTATCCGAAATTTTTAGAGCTATTGGGAAAATTCCCTAAAAAAGTTCAACTGCAGGCAGAAGTAGAGTCAAAAGTAGAGGACGGTGATCTAATTAGGGAAAGAGTGGTATTTAATTCCGAGGAGTTTATGTCTGTCCCCTGTCAGGTCTTAAGGCTGAAGAAGATGAAGGCGGATAAGAAAAACCCTGCCATTATCTGCAGCCATGGACATGGTGCTTTTGGAAAAGATCCAATAGCAGGAATCCGTTCTTCAAAAGAACATATAGCTTTTATTAATGAACATAACCATAACTATGGCGAACAGATGGCTAAGGCTGGTTTTTTGACCATAAGTCCAGATCTGCGAGTTTTTGGAGAACGCAGAGACGGTCATAACCCTTTCCCGGGCAGAGATGCCTGTAATGTCAATTTTGTTAAGGGAGCTCTATTAGGAATCTATCCACTTACCCTAAATATCTGGGACATGAAGTGCTGCATTGATTACTTAGAAACAAGGTCTGAGGTTGATAAAAAACGTATTGGCATGATGGGGCTCTCTCAAGGTGGCACTATGACCACCTTTACTGCAGCTGCTGAACCAAGGATTAAGGCTGCGGATATTATTGGTTATGTAAATCCTTGGCAGGGATTTGGTATAAAAAGAGCCAATTTCTGCGGTTCTCAGATTGTGCCTGATATTTATCGCTATTTTGATACTGATGACATTGCTGGCTTAATCGCACCTCGACCTCTTCTTTTGGAGATGGGAATTTATGATAATTGCTTTTTTATTCATGACATGCTTAAAGGTTATGAGGGAGTTAAAAAAATTTATAAAGCAGCTGATGCAGAGAATAAACTCTGGGCTGATATTCATCCCGGCCCCCATGCCTTTGCCGGGAATAAAGCTTTTGTATTTTTTAAAAAATACCTATAAGGAATTTAACTAATTAGTACAAGAAAACGCTTGGGAAAAGATACCTTAGCTTGGTAATCCTGAGTGGCAGAACACGCCTACTGAAATGTTCACAGAGTATCGTGATGCATTAAGATCCGGGGTAATTTTGGCGGACATGACACAGATGTGGATGGATCTATTGAAGTTCAAGAGATATCACGACCTCACAGGAAATGGCGTGAATCATCCGAATGATTTTGGGCATCGTATCTACGCACAGGTATTATTAGGTTTGCTTGTGACTGATTAGTGGGAGTGAAGTAGAACAAGGCATTACAGTTGGATAGTCCTAGTGGGCGTATTCGCTGGGCTTAACTGCTAGCACGCCAAGTGCAGCTTCTTGCAGGGTGCAAGTCCCCGCATATTTTGGAGAAAAAGATGAAAACAATGACAGAACGAGAGAGGTATGTGAATACACTGCTTTTTCAGGAGGTGGATAAGATTCCTTTTACGCCGGGCGCCCCACGTGAATCTACACTGAAACGCTGGCATAAAGAGGGACTGGCTGAAAACAGAAATTATCTGGATGCTGTGAGTGAAAAGATTGGCATAAAATTAGATACTTCCCAGAATAAGCGGCGTGTGGGTGTTGGTGTTTCTTTTAAGATGATTCCTGCTTTTGAAGAAAAGGTGCTTGAACATAAAGACGGACATTATGTCGTTCAGGACTGGATGGGAAATATCACTGAGATATCAGACAAATACGATTATACGTATATTCGCAGTGGCAAGGATTTTGTTACCCGTAGATGGCTTAAGTTCCCGGTTGAGGACCACAAAAGCTGGGAGGATATGGAAAAAAGGTATAATTCAGAAACAGCAGGCAGGTTTCCAGATGATTTCAACGAACGGTGTGAGAGATTACAGAATAGGGACTATCCTGTCGGCATTTCCTTTCCAGGGCCGTTCTGGCAGTTGAGAGAATGGTGCGGATTTGAGCCGCTATGCATTCTTATGATAGAAGATCCCGAATTTGTTATGGATATGATTTCATTCTGGGCAGATTTTGTTGTCAGAACTATGGAGCCAATTCTTGAAAAAATCAAACTTGATTTTGTCTGGATGTCTGAGGATATGGCATACAAAGCGCACAGTATGATTTCCCCTGAAATGACACGCAGGTTTCTGCTTCCTGTTTATCAGAAATGGATTCCTTTGATAAAGCAAAGCGGATGTCCCATTGTTGATATGGATTCCGATGGATATGTTGGAGAACTGGTCCCTATCTGGATTGAAGCGGGTATTAATTGCTGTGATCCTATGGAGGTTGCTGCGCAGAACGATATTGTCAGCTATCGTCAGAAATTTGCAAAACGGATGGCGTTCAAAGGCGGTGTTGATAAACGTGCTATTGCAAAAGGCGGAGATATTATTAAGAAAGAGTTAGAGCGCATTATCCCGCCCTTGTTCAAGGACGGTGGGTATATACCTGGTTGTGACCATGGAGTTCCTCATGATATTTCGTGGCAAAACTTTGTTTATTATTGCAGGCTGCTGGCTGAATATACAGGATGGTTGAAATAATCAACATCTGCTTCGCGATTCTTCTTTATTGAATTTTACTACAACTGGACTTTGTTATGAGAACTAAACTATTACAAAAGACTTATAGAATAGCCAGCTGGTGGTTAGTTTGGGAAGATTTAATATATCCTGATAAGGGAATTGAAGAGAAGATTACAAAAAAAGCTGAGAGATTCAAGGAATCTGGTTATAGAATTAGGGCTTGATATACTTGAAGAGATTCAACCTGATGCTGCAGGTATGGATACTGAAGAACTACATAATGAATTCTATGGTAAAATTGCTTTCTGCGGTAGTATAAGCACCCAACATCTATTACCATCTGTCACTGTTAATCAAGTTATAAAGGCAATAAACTTAAGAAAAGAACTGTTTGCTAAAGGCGGATTGATAATCGCTCCAGATCATAATATTCAGGTTGGCACACCAATAGAAAACATAATAGCAATGTATGAAACTATTGGAAGTTTAAGAATATAAAAATCTTCATGATTTTTCCAATATGTTATGGACTCATACATACGAACGTTCTGGTTATTCAGGAAGATCATACTATCGAACAGCCAGTACTCAGCCTTGTGTGGTAATTTTATCTATTTCTTTATCATATGCATGCAAGAATTTTAATCCATATTCATAAGTATCCTTTACTGAAGCAGGCCCTGACCATACGGCTTGAGCTACAATTTCTTCTGCGTAATCTTGCCCTGAAAACATAGGCTTGATTCTTATTGTTCCACCTTTTTCTATTCGAAATTTCCCTGCTATTTTTATGCCGCTTTTACTTATGTCCTTGCAATATGCGTGCACACTCATTTTTTTCTTGAGAGCCAGATTCAGGGGAAGTCGATAGGTAAGCTGTGTGCGGGGATGCTTTCTTCTTTCTCTTGATTTTATCATATTCACTCCTTTCTGTTGTTATGCCAAAACCTGTTTAGTAATTACAGCTAAACGCATTGTATTAGCTGTAATCTGCTGAATAAGTTTTTTGCATTGACCTATTTGTTCTTGGGTAGTTAGGAAACTATTAAACTGGGTTATTATTACATCAATTCCATTTTTGTACACTTCTTCATATCCTTCATCCACCATTCCACATACTGCGATAACTGATTTGCCGTATTTTTTGGCCAGTTTTGCAATCCCTATGGGTGTTTTCCCAAATATAGTCTGTCCATCAATCTTCCCTTCACCAGTTATCACCAGATCAACATCCTGAATATGTTTCTCAATACCACCTGCCTTAATAACCAGTTCTATACCACTTTTTAGGCGTGCGTCGAGAAAAGCAACCAGTCCGGCTCCTAATCCTCCAGCAGCTCCTGCCCCTGCTAGATTCTCCACTTTTACTCCAATATCTCTGCGAATTACGCTGGCAAAATGGGATAATGCTCTATCCAGGATGCGTACCTGTGTTTTTGTCGCTCCCTTTTGTGGGCCATATACATATGCTGCTCCCTTTGTGCCGCAAAGCTGGTTGTCAACATCGCATGCAACTTCAAAATCACAGGCTTTAATGCGCTTGTCCATAGAGCTAATATCTATTTTAAACAACTTTGATAAGCTGCCTCCACCAAATCCTATTTCCTTACCTGTCTTGTCAACTAGTTTCGCTCCTAAGGCCTGTGCCATGCCTGCTCCACCATCTACAGTCGCGCTGCCGCCAATGCCTATTATGAATCTCTTGCACCCTTTTTCCAGAGCGTATTTTATTAATTCACCGGTTCCGTATGTGGTGGTTTTCATCGGATTTCTTTTTTCAGGGGGCACAAGTGGAAGACCAGACGCCTCAGCCATTTCAATAACAGCAGTTTTATTATCCCCAAGAATTCCAAATTTGGCTTTAACCTTTTCTCCAAGAGGATTTGTTACCACTTTGGTGATGAATCTGCCTTTTGTAGCCGCTATGAGACCCTCAACAGTCCCCTCTCCTCCATCTGCCATTGGGATTTTTATGGTCTCTACTTCTGGACATACCTGCTTAATCCCGTTTTCAATAGCATTACATACCTCCAGAGCTGAAGCAGCCCCTTTAAAAGAATCAGAAGCTATGAGAATCTTGCCCATGTTATGACACTTTCATTTTCTCTTTATTATATACACACTACTAATAGCTGTGTGTGATCTAAGAACAATATAAATATCTCCGTTTTCTGCTTCAAAACACAGCTGATTAAAGCTTGGACTGGCAGCAACAAGCCTGCCATATTCAGATGGAATGATGTAGGATAATACAGTCTGCTTAAAAGGACGCTCCTTTTTTTTCATGGTTTGCGCAAGTATTGATCCGCTGATCAATACCAAAAGCACGATTACACTTACACCGATAACAGCTAGTTTCTTCATATTCCCTCCTTTTTACTGTTTTGGATTTTGAGTTTTAACTATTTGAATTTGTTTCGAGTTTCTGATTTCTGATTTCGAATTTAGGAAAATTATTCTATACTCTTTAATGGAAGTTTTGATGATATTTGTAATATAGCATATAGAATTTTCCCAGTCAAAGTGATACAATTTCTGTCATGGCAGATGTAAAAGTTGTAGCAGTTAATAAACGCGCAAGGCATGAGTATTATGTATTAGAGACTTTTGAGGCAGGGATTGCTCTTAATGGCAGTGAAGTAAAATCAATGCGTACGGGAGGCGTAAATATAAAGGAGGCGTTTGCAAAGATTGAAAATGCAGAGGTTTTAATACATGGTATGCATATAAACCCTTATGAGCAGGCCAGCAATTTTAATCATGATCCTCTTAGAATTCGCAAGCTTTTGCTTCATAGGCAGGAGATAAAACGCCTTATTGGACAGACTTCCCAGAAGGGACTTACTTTAGTGCCTCTGCAGATTTATTTTAAGAAAGGTAAGGCAAAGATAGAAATTGCTCTTGTAAAGGGCAAGAAGCTGTATGATAAACGCGATGCGATAAAGAAGAAGGTTATAAGCAGGGAAACAGAAAAAGCTGTTAGCTAAAATTTAAAAGTGCACAGTTTAAAGTTTAAAAGTGCACAATATTTAGGTCTTCATTTTTAGCTGTTTGAACACCAATAAGCCTATTGTCATACCAGCATCTGATTTCCCCTTTTAGATAACGTCCA
>JAHJDO010000109.1 GCA_018812485.1 bacterium
AATTCTTGATATTTTCATTTTGAATTCAACCATTTTAGGGAATGATTTTTCTGTTTTTACCGAAATTTGCTCTGTAACACACTCTTACTTATAGACTTACGCTTATGCCCCATTTTTCGCCAAATCTGTCTAGTTCCCTATTTACATTCAGAATACTGGCAGTATCTTAATGATATTATTTTCCCTAGTTGTATAACTCTTATTGGAAATAGAGAGCAGGATATGGGTTTTATTTGGACGGAATCTATTTCAGTGTTCACACAATAAGTATGAATAGCGCATTTGGTTATTCCTTCATGCTTGTATGAAAAAACGCACGGTCCATCATCGTAAAGAGACTCAACACAACGACTTCCGCTTCGATATGTTTCTGCGTATCCATTCTTTTTTATGAGTCTTATATTTTCCTCTGGAAGATATTTTTCAATGCCTTTTAAATGTTTATCTATTATTTCTACATCTTCCTCAGATATTGGGGCTCCGAAGTCTCCTGTTGCACAGCAGTGCCCATGACAGATTTCAAGGCAGCATGAAAAATGGGTTTTAAGAATAGCATCGTCTACAACAATTTCATCTATTATCAGCATTCCAGAACTTTCTTCAGAAACTTTCCAGTATATGAGCGCTTATTCTTAGCAACTTGTTCCGGAGTTCCCTCTGCTACGATTTCTCCCCCATTGTCTCCTCCCTCTGGTCCAAGATCTATAATATAATCAGCTGTTTTTAGAACATCTAAATTGTGCTCAATTACCAACACTGTGTTTCCCCTATCCACTAACTTTCCTAAAACATCCAATAACTTCTGAACATCTGCAAAGTGCAGACCTGTGGTTGGTTCATCAAGTATATAGAGTGTCCTGCCTGTTGAAACCTTACTCAACTCACTAGCCAGCTTAACCCTTTGTGCTTCTCCTCCTGAGAGAGTGGTAGCAGACTGTCCTAATTTTATATACCCGAGACCTACATCGTTTAGAGTCTGCAACTTCCTTTTTACAGGCGGAATGTTCTCAAAAAGTTTCAGAGACTCTTCAATTGTCATATTCAAGACGTCTGCTATGCTTTTATCCCTGTATTTTATTTCCAAAGTTTCTCTATTGAATCGCGTTCCTCTACATGTTTCGCATGTTACGTAAATATCCGGAAGGAAGTGCATCTCAATCTTTTTTAAGCCGTCACCTTTGCATGCCTCGCATCTTCCGCCCTTAACATTAAAAGAGAATCTTCCAGGCTTATATCCCCTTGCCCTTGAGCTCGGAACCTGAGAAAACAGGCGTCTTATATAATCAAAAGCGCCTGTATATGTGGCAGGGTTGGAACGAGGGGTTCTGCCTATCGGCGACTGAGTGATATTTGCAACCTTATCTATTTGAGAAAATCCTTTAATATCGACATGTTTACCTGGCTTTTCTTTTGAGCCGTACAGGATTTGAGCTAATGCCCTGTACAATATTTCGTCAACCAGTGTGCTCTTGCCGGAACCAGATACTCCTGAAACGCATACCAATAATCCTAGCGGAATATTTACGTTTATCTTTTTTAAATTGTGTTCAAAAGCCCCAAGTATTCTAAGCTGCTTTTCAGTTGGTTTTCTTCTTTGTTTAGGTGTATCAATTTTAATTTTTCCCGACAGGTATTTACCTGTAATAGAATTCTTGTTTTTAATTATTTCTTCCAGCTTACCGCATGCTACAAGATCTCCGCCGTGAATGCCAGCTCCCGGGCCAAGATCTATTACATAATCCGCATTTCTTATTGTCTGTTCATCATGTTCTACAACAATAACTGTATTCCCCAGGTCGCGCAGACTGGTTAATGTCTTCAGTAGTTTTCTGTTATCTTTTTGGTGAAGTCCAATACTTGGCTCATCAAGGATATATAATACTCCTACAAGACCTGAGCCAATTTGTGTAGCGAGCCTAATTCTCTCTCCTTCTCCTCCTGAAAGAGTCTGCGCTGTTCTGTCCAGTGTAATATAGTCAAGTCCTACATTGGAGAGAAATGTTAATCGTTCCCTGACTTCTTTTAGAATATCATGCGCAATAACTTCTTCTGTTTTACCCAAACGCAGAGTATTAAAAAATCTGATAGCAGATTTAATTGATAAGGAACATATTTTAGCTATTGATTTCTTATTGATCCTTACAGCAAGACTCTGAGGGGAAAGTCTTGCGCCTTCACACTCAGGGCATAATCTGACTCTCATGTATTTATTGTAGATCTCTGACTTTACATATTCAGAATCAGTCTGACTCCATCTTCTCTCAAGATTGTTAATTACCCCCTCAAATTTCATTCTATGTCTGTGGATTCTACGTCTGAGTCGCAACGTAAAATCTAGTTTTTCTTCTGTGCCATACAGAATCATGTTTTGATGTTCTTTGCTTAAATTCTTGAATGGAATATCAAGGTCTATATTATAGTGATCGCTAACTGTCTCCAGCATCTGAAACAGGTATCTTCTTGTTGCTGCTTTCCAGCGGTGGTGTTTTGTTGTTATCGGATTGCTCCACGAAATAATTGCGCCCTCATTAATTGACAGATTCATATCAGGCACGATCAGGTCAGGATCAACTTCCATCTTCCTGCCCAGTCCGTTACATGTTTTACATGCACCATAAGGACTGTTAAACGAGAACATACGAGGTGTGAGTTCAGAGTAATTTATTCCACATTTAATACATGCAAAATGTTCACTAAACAGGATATCTTTCTTATTGTTGATACATACCAAAATTAATCCTTCACCCAGTTTTAGAGCAGTTTCTACAGAATCACTAAGACGTGATTTGATATCTGATTTTATAGCGAGTCTGTCTACAACGACTTCAATGTTGTGTTTTTTGTTTTTATTGAGTTTTATCTCGTCTTCCACATTATAGATGTTCCCATCAACTCTGAGTCTTACAAAGCCTTTCTTTCTAATATCCTCAAAAAGAGCGCTATACTCTCCTTTTCTACCTCTCACTATTGGGGACATAAGCATAATTTTAGAGGATTGGGGGAATTTCATAATACTGTCAACGATTTGCTGGGAAGTTTGACGCGCAATTTCTCTTCCACATTTATAACAGTAGACTTCTCCTATGCGTGCAAACAATACTCTTAGATAATCATAAATTTCCGTTACTGTTCCAACTGTTGAGCGGGGATTTTTTGCAGAGGTCCTTTGTTCAATAGAGATAGCAGGAGAAAGTCCTCCAATATAGTCAACATCAGGTTTATCCATTTGTTCAAGAAACTGACGTGCATAAGAAGACAGGCTTTCTACATACCTTCTCTGTCCTTCTGCATATATAGTATCAAAAGCCAGAGAGGATTTTCCTGAACCACTCAGGCCTGTAATAACAACAAGCTTGTTTCGTGGAATTTCCAGATCTATGTTCTTAAGATTATGCTGGCGGGCACCTTTGATAATTATACTGCTGCTATTCATGAAGACAAAAGAAAATCTTTTAGAAGCGGAAAGAGTTCCCTGTACTTCTCAAGTTTTTCGAGATAAATTTTGTGCCGTGCAGAATTTGGTTCAAAGATCGTATCTCGCCTAACAAAACATCTAACGCCTTCTCCCGGATCTTTAAAAACCCCTGTTGAAATCCCTGCAAGTATAGCAGCTCCAAGGATACTTGCCTCTGTAATACATGGACGCACAAAGGGAATACCGAAAATATCTGCTTTGATTTGTAGCCAGTGGGACGATTTTGCTCCTCCACCTGTTGCTACAAATTCTGAAGTGTCAATGCCAATCTCCTTTAAAGCATTAAGATTGTCTACAAAATAAAAAGCAACACACTCCATGATAGCTTTAAGAATTTCGCCTCTTGTGGTGCTTGTTTTTAACCCAACAATAACACCGGATGCGTCAGAGATAAAATCCGGTGGACCAGTCATTTCAAAGTAAGGAAGAACTAGTAAGTTGCTCGGCTCAACAGGCATCTCATTTGAAAGTCTTTCATAAATATCGTATCCATCTTTGATAATTTTTTTATCAGCTGATGCAAAGGTATCCCTAAACCACCGAACCAACGATCCTGCCTGATTGTATACGAAGGATACAAAAAGATTGGGAAGTACATGATGTTCAATATTGAGCCCATTCTTAATCATCAGGGAAGAATCAGGAATATGATTATAGGTTGGTGTTATACATTCGAAGGTTCCTATACCACATACTGCAGTGCCTGGCTGATATATCCCCGCACCCAGAGAGTTGCAGCATTGGTCGTGTCCGCCAACTACTATTTTTACTCCATTGTCGAGATTGAGTTCCTTAGCTATCAGGTTACTAACTGTACCTGCAATGGTTCCACTAGGTACAGGTTTTGGAAGTTTCTCACGTGAAATCTTGTTGATTGTCAGGAGCTTATCGGACCAATCTTCTTTTCGGATGTCAAAAAATAGTGTGCGATTTGCAAGGGAATAACTTGTAACAGCCTCACCTCCGAGCATAAATGTGATAAGGTCACCCCATAGGAGAAACTTATATGTTTTTGCATAACATTCAGGATCATATTGATGAAGCCAGAGAAGTTTTGGTAAGGAATAATTAAGCCCTAAAATATTTGGATTGATTTCATAAAAGGATTGCTGATCAATTTCTTTTGATAAAGATTCTATATGCTCTCCTCCACGAATATCAGAAGAAAGGATACAATTTCCCAAAATCTTTCTGTCTTCAGTAACAGGCGTCATTGCCTCCCCCATTGAGCTCACACTCAACGCACTTATGGGATCCTTGCGGGTTTGTGCAGCAACTTCTGCGATAGAGGATTTGACCAAAGTTAATACTTCCTGACTGTCAAGTTCTGCCCAGTCAGGCCGCGAATGCAGAATATCATATTCTCTGTAAGCACTTGCTAGACAAATACCATCCTCCGAGAATGCCGCAGCCTTACAGCCTGTTGTACCTACATCTATCCCTAACAAACTCATACTACACCTACCTCATAGCCGAGATATTTCTCAAATGCTTCTTTTACTGGCTCGAGCACGTGAGAGGGAGTAACACTAACATGATGACGATGTCCCATATATCCTATTTTTTGAAGCACATTCTGTAATCCCTCAATCTCTGCCACGCCTGCACAACCAAAGAAATCTTCTGGGATAGGATCATCTGTAAACCGACCCTCTCCAAGATAGAACCTTAGTTTACCTGCCCCAGTCAGCATACTGCCGAATGTTATTGGATTAGGCGAAATACGACCTACGTTACAGCCATAAGAATGTCCTTTACCTACAGCATTGGCCAGGATTGCATGATCAGTAATTTTACCCTTGCAGGTCATCATGCTTTGTGGAACGGGGCCACAGTGAAAAAGGATGCACTTATTCTCTTCCTCAGCATAATTATTGTTCCAGTCCAGGCATGTGGCAACTTCACTCGATGCCTGAGATAAGGCATACATGGTCACTGCATTGCCCACATCTACCTCACAGGCAGCAATCATACCACGATCATTCATTTCGCTTAGAAGAACACATGGTGAAATGCCAAGCTGCTGCTGCATCTCGAGCCAGCAGCGGATTGCTACTGCGTCCATCTTATATTCCTCAATAACGCTATCAATTGCAACGCCAAGTCTTACAATGGTATGAAATGCTTTTTGAGGAACTCCTTTCCATGAGCAGTATTGTTCCAGCCTCTTTGCCTTTGCTTGTATCTTTTTTTCAGTGCTCTTGAATGAGGACATCCTTGCAAAAATATCCGACAAATCCAATGTTTCCATAGTAATCCCGTATTTTTGAAGTGTCAGCTCATCAATACGAACTGTTTTAAATGCTGTTGTTCGCGCGCCTATGGCTCCAACAACCAGTTTTTCCATTCCATTCACAACTCTACATATTCGGTCGAAAAAATCGATATTTGCAGCAAACTTATTATCTTTTGGATGTACAGTATGCGGTTTAAGCGCAGTAAAAGATATGTTGTTCTGACAAAACATATCCATGATGGAGAACTTTCCGCAAAACGCATCTCTTCGCAATTCTGGTCTCATCTTATCCAGTTCATCCGGGTATGCCTGAATTAATATAGGAACGCCAGCATCTTTAAGAGCTGCAACTGCGCCTGTTTCATCCCCAAAATTGGGAAGGCACAGAATCACACCATCAAACAGTCCATTGTTTTTCCGAAGAAAATCGGCAAATATCTTTCCTTCTTTTACAGTTTCAACTGCTCCATTACGAGTGGCATTAACGTCTAGCATTAGAGTCTCATATCCCAGTTTGTTCAGAGCTGCACTCATCTCACTACGTGCACCTTTAAGCAGTGTTGCAGGGAAAAAGCCACGATTTCCAAGGTAGAGCGCAAATGTAGATTTTTTTGTCTTCATAAATTTTCCTTTCTTTGATAAATTGCAGATAATAATTACGGATTAATAATTTTTACTGACCCTTCAATTTCCAATTCTTTTTATTTATCTCAGAGCAGGCATTGAAGGTATTTTTATCACCTTCCCGCCATTTCTTAATGATTCTGTTGCTGCGCATCCCGTTGCAACAGCCATTCTGCCTGCTTCAGGTGTTGAAACAGGTTCTTTCCCTGTAAGAATCATTTCTATAAAATCCTTACATATAACTGGATCAGCTCCGCCATGTCCGCCTTCGACAGGCTTGATATTATATGTTCTATCAGCAAACTCTTTCCATTTGCCAGAGCGCCTCGTTTTTACAATAACTTTACTATCATCATCAAGATTTTCCATTCTGCCTTCAGTGCCAATGAATGTGTAATTTCTCCAATAATCCGGAGTAAAATGACACTGTTCATACGATGCTTTTATGCCGTTCTCCAACTCCATAATCATAACAGTATTATCCTCAACATCAATCGCTTTACGAAAAGCGCATTTGATATATTTATGTTTACCCGATTTAAATTCCGTACATGTCTCTTTTTCCTGACATTCAGGGCATGTTAAATCATTGGGCTTATTCCCTCCGTAGAAGTCTAAACTGCCAAAAGCAGCTACTTTCCTGGTATAAGAGCCAGTAATCCAATGAATCATATCAATATCATGAGCCGCTTTCTGCAGAAGAAGACTGGTTGCATTCTTCCTTTCAGACATCCATGTGCGAAAATACCACCGTCCACCGCTACCAACGAAATGCCGTACCCATACTGCTTTTATCTCGCCAATAGTACCAGTGTCTGCGATGTCTTTCATTGTCTGGAAAATGCGCATATGACGCATATTGAATCCAATCATCAGCCTTTTGCCAGATTGTTTCCATGCCTTTAGAATATTGTCACAACCTTCCGTAGTAATAGCCATCGGTTTTTCAAGGAAAACATGTTTTCCCGCTTCAAGAGCAGCTATAGCATATTCCTCGTGGGTAAAGTCAGGAGACATAACAGCTATCGCATCAATATCCTTTCTTTTAAGCAGCTCTTTATAATCTGATGTAATAAAGATTTTCCCTTTGATTTCACTTTTAAACTCTTGTAATGCCTTCTCTGAAATATCTGCTCCTCCGGCAACTACTGATTTTCCTTCGGGATTATGCCAGTGTTTCCACAGATTACCCCTGCCTGTTACGCCTATAATACCTATTCTAACTTGCTTCATTAGACCTCTAATGTATTAAAGCTTACTTATATTTGGACATAAATTGCCTGATTTTCTCATATGCTTTTTTAAGAACATCCTCTTCCGGCAGGAAAACAATCCTGAAGTGTTTTGTTTCTGGCTTTTGTCCGAATCCTGCGCCTGGGACAACAACAACGCCTGTTTCATAGATTAAATCAGAAACAAATTTCTGGTCTGATACGGGCACATCTATTTTAGGAAATGCATAAAAGGCGCCCTTTGGTTTTACACACTTGATACTTGGAATAGCATTGAGCATTTGGTATGTAATATCTGCTCTTCCTTTGAGCTTTGCATTTGCTTCTTTTATATGCGATTGATCCCCTTCTAGAGCTGGCTTTATTGCATATTGCTCAGGATGATTTGCGCAGAGTCTTGCACGTGTTAGTTTCTGCATAGCCCTGTAATAGTCTCCTAAATTTTCCTCTTTGCCGCTTACAACACACCATCCAATACGCAGTCCTGGGGAAAGATATGACTTTGAAAGCCCGCCAAAAGTAAGGACAGATGCCTCTTTTGAGACACAAGCAGTAGGAATATGCTCCTCAGCATCAAAAACAAGTTTGTCATATACTTCATCGGAAAATATTACAAGATTATGCTCAAGAGCAAGATTAACAATTTGATTAAGAGTTTCTCTTGTATAAACTGCACCCGTTGGATTATTAGGATTTATAATAATAATCGCTCTTGTATTTTTATCTATTTTTCTCTTTATATCATTAATGTCTGGCTGCCAGTCATTCTCCTCATCTAAGTAATATGAATTGATTCCTGCTCCAAGCTTTGTTAGCACTGCTGTGTACAAAGGGTAACCAGGTGAAGGTACTAATACATTTTCATCAGGATTCACAAGACTTGTTAATGCTATTTCAATAGCTTCGCTTCCTCCATTTGTAATAAAGATGTCCTGAATATTTTTTATTCCCTTTCTACACGCTTCATTCTTAACAGATTCAATCGCTTCATCAATTCCAGACGATGGAGAATATCCTGTAAATCCACTTTTCATTGCATTATATGTAGCTTCAATAATATGATGCGGCGTTTTAAAATCAAATTTTATTGGATCACCTATGTTGAGATAAAGCATCTCTCTGCCCTGAGAGGCTGCCTTCTCAGCTATTAGCATAATATCTCTGACAGCATATTTAATGCCTTTTGTCCTCTCAGCTGGTTTGATATGTGAATTCACTAATTCTCTCCCTTAAACTTAAGGTAAATAAGATAATGCCAAGTCCGTATAATGTCAATAGAATGTGCTGGCTGGGCACATAAGTAACACTTTTTGTTTAAGATTCTCATTGTAATTCTCAATATATCTCATAGGTGTTAAATAATCAAGCGCTTGATGAGGGCGATTAAAATTGTACTTAATCAGCCAATTTGATACAAAAAATACGTACTCCATATATTAATTGGAAGAAGCGGCACGCAATATTACCTTGACAGATGTTTAAGGCGCTTGACAAATGCTAAAAATCAAACTAGTTTCACTCCGCGCTTGCCTTTTGAAATCTCACCAATCAAATAGGCTTCTTCTCTTACTTCAGAGAGAAAAGACATTACTTTATCAGCTTCTTTTTTGGAAACCACAAGTATCATCCCAATTCCCATATTAAACACTTTAAACATTTCCTTTGCTTCAATATTCCCTTTTTTCTGAATTTGTTCAAATATATGTGGTGTTTTCCAGCTTTTTGTATTTATATGAGCCTGGCAATCTTTTGGGAGAACCCTTACAAGATTTCCTTCAATGCCTCCGCCAGTTATATGCGCCATACCTTTTATCTTGCATTTTTCCAAAAGCTTCATAATGACCTTGACATAAATTCTGGTAGGTGTCAGAAGCTCTTTCTTTAATCCTGAATCAATCTTATCAATATTAAATACCTTTCTTACTAAAGAAAAACCATTGCTGTGCAGCCCTGAGGATTGAAGTCCTATTATGATATCACCTGAAGTGATTTTTGCTCCGGTTATTATTTTATTCTTATCCACAATCCCTACTGTGAATCCTGCAAGCTCATATTCGCCCGGCTTATAAAATCCGGGCATTTCTGCTGTTTCTCCGCCAAGCAAAGCGCACTCTGCCTCCCTGCATCCCTTGACAATTCCTTCTACAACACTTGCTGCGCTTTTAACATTAAGACGCCCTGTAGCTAAATAATCAAGAAAGAATAAAGGCTTTGCGCCCTGCACAATAAGATCATTCACACACATTGCCACAAGGTCTATGCCAACAGTGTTGTATGTTTTACACTTGCAGGCTATTTCAAGCTTTGTGCCAACACCATCTGTTGCGCCAAGTAGAACTGGCTTAGTATACTTAGTAATATCAGGCTCATAAAAACCCGCAAAACCGCCTAAACCACTAAGAACACCTTTATCAAACGTAGATTTTGCAAGAGGTTTTATTATGTCTACAAATTTGTCCCCTTTTTTTATATCCACGCCAGCTTTTTTGTACGTTAACTTTTTCATCTTTTATCACAAAAAAATAAGGCCCGAATACTAAAAAGCCGAGCCTTGCGCTTTAAGAACATATCTTCTCTAGCCGAGCATCCTTTCTTTCATTATTTTTCCCGGCTTGAATAAAACAACCTTTCTTGCAGGGATAGGCACTTCTTGTCCAGTCTTTGGATTACGGCCTAATCTGGCTTTTCTCGACTTTTGTTTAAAAACACCAAAGTTGCGCAATTCCACTTTTTCTCCTTTGAGAACACTATCACACACATAGTGCAATAGTTTATCAACCACTTTTGCTACGATAACTTGAGTCACTCCCAATTCCTCAGAAATTTTTATTACAATGTCTCTCTTCGTCATTACCTAGTCTCTCCTACTTGATTTTGCTTTGTTCTTCTTTCTTTATCCTACTTGATATTTGGTCTAGCATGTTTCTAATATTAGCGATAATAGACTTATCCTCAACAACACTTCCCGCTGCCTGTGCAGGAACATTTGTCTTTGCCTTAGGTTCTGCAACAGTCTTTACAAAAAATACTCTATATCCAACGTAAGCTCCTGCTGTTAAAACAGCTATTAGTATTGCAAAAATGAAAAGCTTAATTAACCCTTTTCTGATTTTAGGTATGATTACGGTTCCTATTTTGCTGATCTTTGAAAGCGCCTCCTTCTGCCCTTCAAGCCCTCCCAATCGTTTATTCAAGAATATATAGGAAACATGCCAATCATTTCCCAGTTTTCTGGATTGCATATCCGAGGCAGCTATATTACTCAATGAAACTGACTGACTAAGTATACTTGATATTTTATTATCAGGACTGTACTGCCTTTCAAGTATATTGCCTATTGACTCATACTTACGCGCAAGAAGACTTTTGGATTCCATAAACTCCTGCTCTTTCACCGGATTTACAGAAGTTAAATTCTCTCCGCCTTGTTTTAGAAGATCTCCAAATGCGACCCACAGCTGAATGAATCCCTTTAAAGCTATAATATCTGCCTCTAGTTTTCTATCACGCATTCTTTTTCTCTACCTTCCCAAGAGATATTTTCCCAATCTTAACCTCCGTTAAAAGCTGCCTATGTCCAATCTTACGACTGTAACCCTTGCGTCTTTTCTTTTTAAATGCTATAATTTTTTTCCCTTTGACCTGTGAGATAACTTCTCCATGAACCTTAGCATTCTCTAGATGACTTTTATCTATGGATACGGTTTCTTTATTAGAAATTAAGATAGGTTCAAAATCGATCTTGCCACCAACCTTTTTTTCGATCTTCTCTATTTTTATAATGTCCCCTTCTGAAACTTTGAATTGCTTACCACCTGTAACAATAACTGCCTGCACTTTATATCTCCTTTCCAATTGTCAGCGAAGATTATCATATACATAAGCAATTGTCAAACTCGAATGTCCTGCATGCCATAGTGTTACAAACATTCTATTTCCGAAGCCTCTATATGCATACTCAGATCTGATTCTAGAATGATCTTCTTATTATATGTTAATTCCAACCCAGTCAGTGTTTTCCTATAATGCTTGAGAAGATAGGAAGATATATACGGGTGAATCTTTACCCAGATAGTCTGCATTGATCTGGTTGCACATAACTGCTCTACCCTTCTCTGTAATTCAATACATGTAGTTGCTAATGACTTTATATTGCCATTTCCCTTACAATAAGGACAAACTTGAAACAAGTAATCAATGACACTTTGCTTAACTCTTTGTCTGGTCATTTCTACAAGACCAAGTTTACTCAATTGCGCCACTGTAGTCTTAGCCCTGTCCTTTTTTAAAGCATCTTTAAAGACTCGCAATAATTCATGTTTATGCTTTTCATACTTCATATCAATAAAATCGATTATTATAATTCCGCCCATATCCCTGAGACGGAGCTGGCGAGCTATCTTTACAGCAGCTTCAAGGTTAGTTTTTAAAACTGTATCTTCCAAGGAGCTTTTTCCCACATATTTCCCTGTATTTACATCTATAGAAACAAGAGCCTCTGTTTGCTCAATTAATATCCACCCGCCGCTTTTCAATCTCACTTTGTTTCGCAACGCCTTATCTATTTCCTTTTCTAAATTATACTTATCGAATAACTTTTGTTTCTCATTATAAAATTTTATACGAGATTTCATTTCAGGCAGTACTCCACCCACAAACTGCCTCAACTTGTTGTATTCATCATTTGAATCTATCAGCACTGTTTGGATATCAGGACGCAATAAGTCCCTCACAAGCCTGTGGATCAAGTTATACTCTTGATAAACTACAGTCAATGCCTCAGATATTTTTGCCCTTTTCTGAATCCTTCTCCAAAGTCTTACCAAATAATTAATTTCATCATAAAACTCCTTTTCTGTCTTTCCTACGCCTCCTGTTCTAATAATGAGCCCCATATTCTCAGTTCTAATTTTTTTAGCAATCTCCTTTAAACGATATCTTTCATTTTGATCATCTATCTTCCTGGAGACACCTATATGATCAACTGTTGGCATCAAAACCAAGAATCTGCCGGGTATGGAAATAAAAGAGGATAGTTTCACCCCTTTGGTTCCCAATTGTTCCTTTATAACTTGAACAAGTATTTCCTGTTCATTAGTCAATATATCTGATATAGAGTCTTTTCGGGATCTCCTCGAAACTATTTCACCATTTCCTTCATCCTCTTCCACATCTTCTGGTACTGCTGAAGGAGTTGCTATATCTTTAACATGCAGAAATCCATTTTTCTCCAGCCCTATATCTACAAATGCAGATTGTATGCCTGGCAATATGGCTTTTACTCTGCCCTTGTAAATATTGCCTGCAATGCGTCTCTCTCCCTTTCTTTCAATAGCAAACTCCGCTAACACACCTTCTTCCAACAGCGCTGTCCTTACTTCATAAGCGTCTACGCTTATAATCAATTCCTTTTTCACTACATTCTCCTAAATGTTTGTTCGGTGCCGGAGGAGGGAGTCGAACCCTCATGGAGTTTAAGCTCCACCGGATTTTGAGTCCGGCGCGTCTGCCAGTTTCACCACCCCGGCTAGTATTTTAATCTAGTATTCCCATTTAATCAATTACAGTCTGGCACCAGCGGGCCTGCAAGCTCTTTAAGGAAGAAGAGTTTTCCAGCCAAAGTAGGCATAAAACTGGAAGGAATCCAGATATTTGGTCCGTGTCTTAAAGTAACCCAGAGAGATAATCCCTGCCACATCATTCCCCTACCTAATGTCCCATCACATCCGCCGATTATTTTATCCGCTTTGAGGAATAGACCCGGACCAATTGTATTGGCAAAACATGGAACTAGAGTTGTGCGACTCTTAAAACTGGTTATTGCGTTCTGTTCTATGGTCAAAGGATGTAGTTTTGCTCCCAATCTGTATTCCTGCTTCTTCCATTTTTCCTCTCCTAAAAATTCGCCGGCAAAATGCGGCTCCCAAAAAGCAATATGAAACACTCTTCCAATACCAAAAACAACTATGAGTTTTGCCCCCTCTTTTTTGAGCTGTCCTATCTTCTCAGCATATGTGGGAAGAACATTCTTAAGCGCAAAATGTCGTTGGTTTTTTGGAACAGTCAGATCTCCGAGCGGTCCATAAAAAGCTTGCTGCATTGCATTTTGAAAAGTTCCTATATTATCAGGAGGTAATGTGTTTCCATCTTTATCGCTCCATTCATCCATGTTGAACCCATAAACATGCTTGCAATCCACATTCCATTCTTTTAGAAAATAAACGGCCCATTTATACATTCCCATTGGACCAACAGGCAATATAAACGCTATCTTCCTGCCCTCATCTTTTGTCCTTCTAATCTCTATAGCTATTTCATGACCCATCATAGTATCAAAATCACTCAAAGTTTCGCATGGAACAGGTTCAAACTTCTTGTTCCACCAATCCTGACGCTCGGTAACTGACTCCGGGGGATTATCACAACATTTATCCAGCTTCTCAATATCCCACCCTTGCGGGAAGAAATTCTCTAATAAAGATCCTTTAATTGTGCTCATTAAATCCATAATTATCCTCCATTATCTTGTTTCTTATATTTAACCTTGTCCTTTAACAACTTCTCTAAAATATTATCCTGAGGGAACGGATGTCCTTTATGCTGTCTGAATCCTTCGGCATATTCTATGCCAATTTCTTTTCCTCTTCTGCTTGAAATCTCCTTCATAGTCTCTGTGTATTTGTCCATACCGTGCTGTCTTTTCAACCAGGAGCGTTGACTTTCATGTTTCCTTAACATGCTTGTTTTGGTTTCCATTACATCTTTAATATCTACATAAAATTCAGGATGCACAGGATTGCCAAATCTATCCTTTAAATCCAGAGAATCTCCATAATATAGATATGGAATCTTGGATGTCGCTTTTGCTGGATTTACTAAGGCAGTGTGATAATTGGGAATTGGTGCGTTAAAACACCCGTCCCACACTAAATCAGCAGTTATCTCATGGTCCTTCATATAATCCTGAGGAGACATGGTAATAACAATGTCAGGATCCACTTTTCGTATCATTTCTGTAACCATGAATCTTGTTGGATTATCAAACACAACATGTAAGCAGGATATGCCACAGCTAATATATTCTGCCTCAAGCAGTTTTGCTGATGACTTAGCTTCCATATACCGTTTTCTGCTCAAGTCTGCTGGAACATACTCAACAGACCCCATATCCCCTGAACCCACGGTTGCAATGGTTATCTTATGCCCTTTTTTCTTCAGTAGAGCAAGAGTTCCAGCCATAATAAATTCTACATCATCAGGATGCATTCCAATACCAAAAATCTTCATAATTTCATACCCTCCTTCCTCCTATTTTATCTTATGTTCGTATCTTTTACCACTCTCTAATTCCACAGTAACACTGCTTCTGAGTATATTTAAATCAACCACCTTCCCCTGCCCATATTCTGTATCTATCGTTGCATCTATTTTAGGAAAAGACTTTTTCATTTCTTGATACGACTTTGATTCATATCTCAGGCAACACATCAAGCGACCACATAAGCCTGATATTTTTGAGGGGTCTAAGTGAAAATTCTGAGATTTAGCATTTTGAATGGTAACTGCCTGAAACTCCTTAATGAAACTTGCACAACAAAGAACCCTCCCACAATGCCCACAATATCCTGCAATATTTTTTGCTCTATCTCGTACGCCCACTTGTCTTAATTCTATTCTTGTTTTTAATGTATGCTCAATGTCTTTTAACAGGTCTCTAAAATCCACTCTATCGTCCGCCACAAAATGGAATATTATTTTATTTCCCTCATGTATGCACTTTGCATCTATAACTCTAATTGGAAGATTATGTTTGGTTACTTTTTCTAAACATATTGCTAATGACTTTTTCTCTCTCTCAAATATATCCTGTATCTGACTTATATCACTCTCCGTTGCAACTCTAATGATTTGTCCTCTTTCTTTAGAGCATATACAATCAGCTACCTCTTGTATCCCTGATATAATTTTAGCATAATATTTGTCGCCATCTACTTCTATTAGACAGTAATCATTATACTTGGCAACAGTGTTGCCAATATCAAGCCATAATGTTCTGTCTTTGCAAATCCTAACCTGGATTATTTTATGCATCTACTTTTCCTTGTATATCTAAAAACAACTTCTCCAGAATAAGCTGGGAACTGACGTTGTTTCTTACATACGCCTTCATATCAGTAATTGTGTCCAAAAACCTTTCAATCTGAGACAGAGAAAATTTACTCTCTAATTGCTTAAGATCCTCGCTAATGTCCAAATTAATAAGAGAAACTTGTTCTCCAGCTTGTTTCAAGATCGCAATATCTCTGAGGCATGTTGTAAGCATGTCTAAGCTCATATGCAACTTGTTTCTATATTCTCTAACATCCCTGCTTCGCTCACTATCCCCATTATTAAAAACTTCCTTATTAAATTCTCCTACAAGAGTAATCACATCTTCATTCTTCAGCCTGCTAAGCATATCCATTAACCTACTCTTTACAAGAGGTATTTGGGCGTCATCCTTTAACTTAAGCGCCTCTCCTAAACTACCCTGGGATAAATTGGCTATGAAATGAGCAAGTGATTTGTCTACTCTATGATGTTCTACTAAAAAGTTCTCAATTCTATGAAGCTCTATCCTTATAAAGGGAACTGCTTGACATCGCGAAACTATAGTCTGTAAAAGCAGATGCGAGCTCGTAGAGGTTAAGATTAATACGGAATTTTCAGGTGGCTCCTCCAAAGTTTTTAAAATGCAGTTTGCGGCTTGAATGGTCATATTTTCTGCTTCTGCAATAATGTATATTTTTTTCTTACCCTCATATGTTTTAAATGATATTTGTGTTCTTAATTCCCTAATATTATCAATTGTTATGGACAAAGAAGACCCTGTTGGATAAACGCATTTTACGTCCGGATGCATATAAGCATCTATCTTTTTGCAACATGCGCATCTATCACAAGGAATCTCACTAACCCCCTCACAATTCAATGCCTTGGCAAGATTAATTGCTGCCAACCTTTTGCCTACTCCATAGGGACCAATGAACATATAAGCATGAGGAATCCTTCCATGTTTCAACGAATTCTGCAAAAGCTTTACAGCTATTTCCTGCCCGATAATATCATTAAACGACATAATTATTTCTTCTCAATAAATCATCTATATGCTTCTGGATTTCTAACTGTGTCTCACTGATTTCGCTTTTTACTGTAACTGCTTTTATACGTACTGGTTCTCTTCGAGCAAGATTAAGATAACCTTCCCGCACTCTTTTATGAAATTCAATATCTTCCTGTTCGATCCTATCACTCTCCCCTCTTGGAAAAGAATCCTTCGATAAGCGCAGGGATTTTTCTAATCCAATATTCACATCAATATCCAAAAGAATTGTCAGGTCTGGTTTTATCTTATTTATGGCAAAGTCGTTTATATTCTTTATAATATCTAAATCTATTTTCCTTCCATACCCTTGATATGCAAATGTAGCATCATAGAAGCGATCACAAATTATAGTAATGTTTTTTTTTAATGCAGGAATAATAATCTCATCAACATGCTGCGCCCGTGCTGCTTCGTACAGCAGTAATTCGGTTCTTACTGACATATTCTTGTGTAAAGGAGAGAGCAGTAATTGCCTCATTTTTTCTCCTAATGCTGTGCTGCCGGGCTCTCTCGTGCAATAAGTCCGAATGCCTTTCTGAGTAAGATAACTAGCAAGTAACCTGGAATGCGTGGATTTCCCACTACCCTCAGGCCCCTCCAATGTTAATAGAAACCCTTTTTTCATAACGTGTCGATTATAACATTACATGCTGTTTTGTCTATTGGAATTTGCACCTTGAACTGGGTTGTGCTTTTTGCTAGTATACTTGAAATTATACCTGCGCCAGTAGCTCAGTTGGATAGAGCATCTGCCTTCTAAGTAGAGGGTCGGGGGTTCGAGTCCCTCCTGGCGTACTTTTTAAATCAGGAGAAAAATCAATGCTTAAGTCTATAAGAAAAAACATGAAGCCAATAATGTGGATAACAGCATTAAGCTTTCTGGCTACAATATTCTTTGCATGGGGAATGGGTGCGACATCGAAAGCAAGAACAAATGTTACTGTGGCAAAAGTAAATGGAGCTGATATCAAGTATGAAGAGTTTAGATATGCTCTAACAGCTACGGAAAGAAATTATAGAAGAATGTATGGAGATCAGTTTGACAGAATCAAAAAAAACATGGATATGGATAACCAGATTCTAAATCAGTTGATAGATCAAAAGCTTCTTATGCAGGAGATAAAGAAACAGCGCGTAAAAATCTCAGATAAAGAGATTATAGATAGAATAAAACAAGATCCTGTATTTAAAAACAAGGAAGGCGGATTTGATAAGGCAAAGTTTGAACAGTATGTAAATGGTCTCCCTGCTTCTCAGTGGCAAGAAATCGAGAATGGAATTAGGAAGTCCCTTGCGCTTGAACATCTTTGGAGAAAGATTACTGATCCAGTTATAATAAGCGACAAGGTAATTTTAGGTGAATTTATGCTAAAAAATGAAAAAGTAAAAATCAACTATATATGCTTCAGTGTAGACGAGTTCAAAACTCAGGTATCTGTGAATGATAAAGATATTACTGAATATTTTTCCAAAAACAAAGCTGAATTCAAGCAGCCTGATAGAATTAACATAGAATACGTTCTTATCAAACCAGAGCTCTTTAAAGAAAAAATCGAAGTTTCAGATGATGAAATTAAAAAATATTATGCGGAGAATAAACAGGAATTTGGAGTGGTTGATAAAAAGCCTGAAGAAATTAAGCCTCTAGAACAGGTAAGCTCTCAGATAAAAGAGAAACTTACAAAAGAAAAAGCAGAGCAATTAGCTGAAGAGAGAGCTTATGATCTCTCTATTGACCTGGGTGAAGAGAATAAATGGGAAGATATACTAAAAAAAGAGAATCTCTCATCAAAGCAGACAGGGTATTTCGCAGAAGGAGAACAAATTCCAGAAATAGGATATTCCCGTGAGTTCTCACAAAGCGCATTTTCTCTTAAAAAAAGTGATATAAGCGACCCCGTTAAAACAGCTAAAGGGTTTTGCATATTAAGACTTGTGGATTTAAAGCCATCCTACATACCTGAGCAGATAGAAGAAGTAAAGGATGAAGTACACAAAAGGTTAACTGCTCTTAAATCAAAGGAACTAGCTGAGAAAAAAGCAGATGAGTTCATCGAAAAATCTCAATCAGCAAAGAATATCGAAAAGTTAGCAAAAAAGCTTAAATATAATGTTAAGCAAACAGAGTTTTTTGAAAGAGGAGTGTATGCAAAAGACATAGGATATGCCCCTAAACTCATAACAGACGCGTTCCTTTTAGAAAAAGGCAATATAAAAAAAGTATCAGAATCGCAAGATGTATTTGTAATAGAACTTGCTGAGAAAAAAGCTGCTGATAAAGAAGAATTTGATGCACAGAAGGAGCAGATTAAACAGACTTTACTGCAAAAAAAGAAGCAGTCGGTATATGAGAAATGGTTCAAAAACCTAAAGCAGGAAGCAAAGATTGTAAATAATCTTGATGAAATACGACGTGCACAGTAAAAAATCCCATAGATACACCACTCCGAAGATAACTGATCCTATCAGGTCTATTTTAGATGAATTCAAAATATCCCAAAGTTTCCCAAAATTAGTAATAGAAGAATGCGAAAGAATTGATCCATTTATTTCTAAAGAAGAAATTAAGAAACGCCGCAACCTAACGGAACTTACATGTTTTACAATAGACCCCGAAGATGCAAAGGATTTTGACGATGCAGTCTCCATTGAGAAAACTGAGAATGGAAGTTTCTTACTGGGCGTTCATATAGCGGATGTTGATCATTACGTAAATAAGAATAAGCATATAGACAGCCAGGCTCTTTCCAGAGGAACAAGCATATATCTTCCTGATAGGGTGATTCCAATGCTGCCTTCCAAACTTTCTGAGAATCTGTGCAGTTTAAAGCCTGACGAAAACAGATTAACTTTAACAGTTATGATAAAAATAGATGCACAGGGCAATATTAGAGAATACGAAATCTTTGAGAGCCTAATTAAAAGCAAGGCAAGGCTATCCTATGAATCCGCAGAGGAATTAATCCACTCCAATAGTAAACACACGGAAATATCATTAGCCTTAAAAACTATGTACAAACTAAGCAGGATATTAGATAAAAAAAGATTGGAGAGAGGATACATTGATTTTGATGTGCCTGAGATTAAGATATCACTTGACGGGAATGGGAAAGTCATTGATATTCAAAAAAAGAAGAGATTATCCAGCCATATTTTGATCGAGGAATTCATGCTTCTTGCAAATCAGTGTGTAGCAGAATACATTACCAAAAATAAGGTTCCTATGATCTATCGCGTTCATGAAACTCCAGACGACCTAAAAATAAAAGACTTCGCATTGCTTGCAAAAACACTGAATTATAGATTTGATCAAAATAAATCTAAAAATCCAAAATACATACAGAGATTCCTGCATAAAACAAATGGGCAAAAGGACCACGTTCTTGTTAGCCAGATTCTTTTAACATGCATGCAAAAAGCAATATATTCTACCAAGAATGTTGGGCACTTTGGGCTTGCATTAAACTGCTATACTCATTTCACATCCCCTATCAGACGCTATCCTGACTTAATTGTTCACAGAATTCTTAAAAACAAGTTTAAAAATCGTATAGATAACCTTTCTGAGATTGCAGGCATTGCTTCTGAAAGAGAGCAAATAGCAGTTAAAATAGAAAGAGAATCAATTAAGTTAAAACAGGTTGAGTTTATGAAAAATAAACTTTGGGATGTATTTGAGGGTGTAATATCCGGTGTTCAGCCATATGGTTTGTTTGTTGAGCTTAATGATACTTTAGCTGAAGGGCTTGTTCATGTCAGCGCACTAAAGAACGACTACTATACGTTCTCTGAGAAACAGTTTGCACTTGTAGGAAAACGCACAAAGAGAAGATTCCAGCTTGGAGACGCAGTAAAGGTACAAGTAGTTAGAGTGGATAGTAATAAAGGGCTAATCGATTTTATATTGATTGAAAATAAAACAAGCGGCTGATCAACATTGTGCGTTGTTGAAACTGTCGAAAAACTCAAAAACACGGTATTTTCATTAATTTTTTAACACTCTATGTCTCCACATAATTAACAAGATTAAACTGACAATTCCTACTATAAGATATCCTTGAGCAGGATCTAAGCCAAGCACACCTTTTATTTCATAAATCGGCGTCAGAAGAATCCAGTAAAGAATAGACCCAAAAATTAAGGCCACGATATGATGCTTAGTAATATCTTGATGGTATATCTGAAAAAAAACGAATAACAAAACAAAGATAATTTCAACTAACTGAATGGAAATTGTAAATAAAGGTGGTTGGGATTTTGCTAATATGTTTGGGATTGCTTGAAGAGACCACATATAAAAAAAGCCTGGGAATCCAAAAATAAAAGGTAAAAGTAATGGTATTTTTCTTGTAGTTATCCTGCTATTTCTATTCTTAAAGGCTATCCCAATTAAAGATAACACAATAAGGAAACTTCCGAGTAGTAAAAAAGGGTGCGGCCAATAGGGTATCATTTTGTTTCCTGCTACTGTGCCAAAAGTTTTCATGCCCATTACGACAATAAATATGAAACCAGTAAAACTGAATACTAATCCTCTTCTTCCCAAAAGAGAAACATTTTTGTATTTTGGCCATAATAAGTCTACAATTGCAATAGGAATCAAAGTGCTCACTGTTGCATGGAAAAGCAAGAGTACAATTGTCCATGACCATTGTACCCCAAGAAACATTCCATACCCCAAAAGAACCCCTCCATCAATCCAATTTGTATTAAAGAATGCTTTTGTAGTAAGCGCTTCTTCAACAATTCCATAAGCAACCGCAAGAAAAATAATTGACCATTGTAGTTTCCATCTTACTCTGGCTTCTCTAATAAGGACTGTACCGCAGCCATATAAGAGTACACCTAATAAAAGAGCATTTGGGCTAAAGAAACAAAGTGGCGGAGTAGAGCCAGAAAGCAATTCCCCTAATACAGGAGACAAGAACAATAGAAAGATTAATATTAAGTATTCTCTTTTTATTTTTAGTTTGAACATACTTTATCTTCCAATATCTAACATAAAGCCCAGCTCACTGGTTTTTGCATGTTTCTTGAAAAAATTCCATATAAGTTCGTATTAGGATTTTTAATCTAGTTTACATCTAACCAGCCATCATTAAGGAACTGGATTAACAGGAACGGGCTGCATTGCCCCATCAACGATAGAAGGATCGGAAAGTATCTCACTAAGAAAATGAGGATCAGAAAGAATTTCTCGTCGTATATCTTCCGGGCTGGGATGAGCTGGAGCAGGAATACCCGCTGGAGCAGATGCTTCTTTCCTGGAAACGACCGAATCCTTATTTTGTTGGATAATCTCCATAAAAGCCATAAAGGTAGAGGTGCGCTCTTTCTTATTTATGGCTTTGATAACTTCCTGATGGTAATCTGCATCAGTAGTAGCTGCACTTTCCTCCGGATATTTAAAGAAAGTCTGAGTCCACACAGGCGTCATGGCTTCTAAACCCCACACACTGGCATAATAAGCCATAGCTTTAAGCCATTTGCTGTCGAGTTCCTGAAACTTATTATCACCGATCCAGGCGCTGATTAAGTTAGTCAATTTTATCTTCTTACCAACATCTCGACTATAGTAGATTGGGCGCCAGGTCTCTCCTATATAAATATTTTTCCCCTTTTCTTTGGCTGTAGTAATCATTTTATTTACTGGCTGCATGTCTTTAAATGAATAAATGTTTAAAGATAATACATTCAATTCGTCGATTGATAAAAGCTCATTAAATATCTGCTGTGACTCCTGTGAAGAAGGCATGATGCTTGCGCCGAGCCTGGTATTCGGAGATGCTTTCTTTACTGATACTATGATCTCCTGTGTGAATTTAGACCAGTTACCGGGCAATACCTGGATTCTCATCCTTTTAGCCACATTGGAGGGCTTATGCAGTACTATAAATATTTCAGGTTCAAAGCGAGCGGCAATTCGGGGATAAATCTTTATTGCTGCTTCCTTCAACTCATCAAAACTGTTAAATCGATGATACACCGCGGAATACTGTGGGGTTATTATAAGCTCCAGATTCTTTTTTCGAATATATTCGATAAGTTTGTCATACTTTTTAATTGTTTCCTGGTCGTTATCCAACCAAGGAAAAAAACCCATATTTATATCAATTCCCTTGACACCTGCTTCTTTCAGGGCATCAACATACTTCTTGAGTGTCTTTAACGGCGTATTTTTGATATATATTTCATGAGCAAAGATAAGGTTTGCTCTGAAACTAAGTGGCTGCTGCGGGTATTTGTTACACTGCTCAGTAATTTTATCCAAAATATTATTCATTTTGGAAATGTACTGTTCCTGGGTAATATTCGGCAATTTGTCTCTCTCATAGGTATCTTGAAGCGCTCCCCTTTTATGCCCTCTTTTTTTGTCCTGAGCGTATCCATTCATACTTGAAGCCAGAATTATTGCAATTAAACATCCTATGCCGGCTATCCTTATTATTGTCTTCTTCATACTTTACCTCCCTTTTTTCTAAATTGGATTCATCCTATCATATATTTATTAACCATCCTGGTCAATGCCAAGCTCTATCATCACAATTTTTATTCCAATCAATTCTTAACATTACCTCCCGAGGCTTCAGATAGCTCAATTATTACTTTTTTGCCTAACTCATTTTTGATTCTAAGAACTAAGTATGCAATTATTTTTCCCCCGTTAGGAGACCACGCAAAGTCAGCAGCAGTCACACCGCCAGGGATATATTCCTTGCTGCTTGGATTATTAAAATAAGTAAGCCTTTTTTTGTTTTTACCATTTGAATCCATTATCCAGTAGTCAGCTAAAACCTCATATTGCTTAATTTGCTGTGGTATTTCCATACTGGACATCCAAATTATATTCCTGCCATCTGGCGAGAAATGAGCATGCTCATCCCATTCTGAAAGTGATGTATTCGTTAGCGCTATTAATTCTGTTGTAATAAGATTGTATGAATAAATATCCAGATTCTTATATTGGCCATCTTTTGTTGCGGAAAACAGGATAATCTTATCATCAGGGAAAAATCCATGAGTCTCATAAAACTGCATATCACCCGGATTCAGTATTAATATGTTTTCAAGACGAACATTACTATGGTTAATAATAATATCTGCTATTTTTATAACCCATCTCCCTGAAGGTTTGATATTACGATCTATCATTTCTGACCAAATAAGTTTTTTCCCATCATGGGAGAAATGAGGATGAAGAACGGCTTTTCTTTCAGGAATATTTGTCAGCTGCCAGAATTGCTTTGCACATTTGTCCATAAGCCAAATATTGTTATTTACCCCTGATCCAGGTCCTGTAAACGCTTTCTCTATTTTTTGAAAAATATTCGGAAAACCTGCCAAGCTTGGATTCTGCGCTTGAAATACAATATATTCACCAGAAGGATGCCATGCAGGTTGCCCATTATGTTTTTGAGGGACATTCGGGTTATCGCAGGTGAGACATCTTTGCCCTGAGCCATCAGACTTCATAATCCAAACATCATAATAACCATCCTCTCCTCTTCTATCAAAGGCAATCAAGTCATCTTTTGGAGACCAGGCAACCCTGCCGCCATCTTCTTGAATTATTTTTATGCTTTTTACCAATCGAGAACTATAATTATTATTTTTGCCCAGCTTTATTTCTGGCTTTATTGCTGTTTGGGCTAGGCCTCTTTTCTGGATAATCTCTTTGAATGCTTCAAAGGTCTTGGTACGCTCTTCATTGTTGATAGCTTCGATCACTTGTAGATTATAACCTTGGCTAAGTGCATTACCCCCTTCTTTTACATATTTAAAGAAGGTCTGTATCCAGAAAGGCGTTATTGCCTCAAGTCCCCATACACTGGCATAAAGTGACATTGCTTCTAACCACTTAACGTCAAGTGTCTGAAATGCTTCATTTCCAATTCCCATAGCACTGATGTTGTCTAGTGTTTCAGTCTTACCTGCTTGTGGTACGTAGTATGGCGACCGCCATGTCTCTTCAATGTAGACTTTTTTCCCTTGTCTTCTGGCTTCTCGAATCATTTTATTTGCTGCATCAAAACTTCTAATATTATAAATATCCAGGGTTATTATCTCGAGTTCATCAATGGATAAAAATTTATCAAAACATTTCTGTTCAGACTGTATAAACACAGGGTCTGCCAATACTCCTGCCCCGCAACGCGTTTTTTGCGAAACGGCCTTAACGACTCTGGCTGTTTCTTTAACAAATTCTCCCCACTCTTCCGGGCTAACTTCAAAACCCATTCGACTGGCCATTGTAGTAGGTTCATGTATTACTATAAAAATTTCCGGTGTATATCGTTTTGCAATTTCAGGATAGATCTGAAGTGCCATATTTCTCCATTCCTCAAAACTATTGACGCGGTGATACATTGGTCCATAAAATGCATTTATAGCAATTTGCAGATTATGATGACGGATATATTCAATAAGGTTATCGTATTTTTGAATTGTCTCCTGATGATTATCCAGCCATGGAAATAATCCCATATTGATGTCAATTCTGTTTACGCCTGCTTCTTTTAAAGCATCCACACATTTCTTGAGAGTCTCCAGAGGCATGTTCTTGATACAGACTTCATGGGCGAAAAATAGATTTGCAGAAAAATTAATCTTGTGCTGGGGCTGGTTTTGACAATTAGTTATAATAGAATCAAGAACCCTGTTCATAATATCTATGTACTGCTCTTGGGTGATAGACTGTCCTCTATCGTCTGCTTGGGCATAGCTTGTCAGAACAAATGTAATGCCAATGAGTAAAATTAGACAAGCGATAATAAGACTTTTGCTGATCTTCTTTTTTCTTAACATAATTCGCCTCTATTTTATTTGAATGTTTCTAGCAGCTCTTGAGCAGGAACCTTTTCCTGTATAGCTCTTTTTCCCAATTTAGCTTGTGGCCGGCCAAAGAGAATCATGGCAATAAGCAATAACCTGAAAGCCTGCCAGTAAGTGATGGCTTTTAAATTGAATATTACTGTCATAGTTATGTTCCAGAGCCATTTGAGAAGCCATACAAACAAGAAGAACATGCCTATCACTGCTGCTATCTTGACTATTAATAATATTACATTCATGCTTTTCACCTCCTTTTTTCTTAATTTCTAGGACCCTACATGTATCCTTAAAGAAATATCTCCATTCCTATTTTGCAGACTGATTCCCAAAAAGTTATAATTTAAGCTTATTTCCCTTAGGTCAAAGTTCCTTGCAGCTGGCCATTTTGTAATAGGATAATCTAGGTTAACTATGGGCCATGAGAATTGAATAAGGCTAATAAAAAGCATGGCTAAAACGCATGCAGCCACTTCAGGCCAAAGTCGTTCTGGAGAAAACAAAGGATACTCCCACAAACTTCTTAAAGATGATATTAGACCTGCCTTTTTTATTTGTTCCCTATCAAGTGCTACTATCTTCTCCTCTAGTCTGCTGTTAAAGTCCGGGGAAAGCTCAACATCCTCCAGATCATTTATAGTATTAATTGTATTTATCAAGACATCATATTCTCCTCTGCAATTAGAGCATGTCTCAAGGTGTAGCTTAACTTTTTCTTTATCAGTTTTGGTCAGCTCATTATTATAGAAAGACAGAAGATTCTTATTTATTCGCCTGCATCTCATTAAATTCTTCCTTCCCTTTTAAGTTGAGATACCTTTTCCCCTAGACTTCTTAGCGCGTAATGGATGCGTGATTTAACTGTTCCCGCACTACAGCCCAGGGTCAAGGCTATATCTTTATAGTTCAGTCCATTATATATATAAAGAACGAGCGCTGCCTTTTGTTTATGTGGCAATGAAGCTATGAGTTTCTTCATATTAGCCCGCTTTTCTTTTTCCTTTAATTCATCCAGAGGTGTTCCGGCTTTGCTAGCTATTGTTTCTTTAAGGCTTACAGTCGTGCCATTAGGAAACTCATAAGAAGCGTCCAAACTATACTGAAGAAAATTTTTTTTCTTGCGCATTTCATAATAATATAGATTTGTCAATATCTTATAAAACCATGGTCGGAATCTACAACCGGTATGGAAAAGTGCTGCCTTTTGATATAGAGTTAGAAATGCCATCTGGGCTATATCCTCCGCTAACTCAAAATTTCTACTAAGCTTATAAAGGTAGTTCACAGCTCGTTTTTGATACCTTTTTGCCAACATATTGAAGCTTCCACGATCACCATTTTTAAACTTCTCTATTAAAGTTTCATCATCTAGTTCATGTGTACCTGCTGACTTATTTAGTTCTTCCATATTTATATATGCTAAAATAGGTTAAAAGGTTCAATTAAGTTACATGTTTTTTATTAACTTTTCAATTGATTCCTATTTAATTAACGATACAGGTTTAGTATAATATTGCAAATGCTAAAAAACGTAAAATCTATTCATTTTGTTGGCATCGGTGGTATAGGAATGAGCGGGATAGCCTATATTCTGCTTAAATCAGGATATCAGGTAAGCGGCTCAGACAAGGTAACCTCATCAATAATCAATAAACTAAAAATAAATGGTGCGCATATTTTTATCGGACACGATGCTAAGCATATAATAGCTCAGGAGTTAGTTGTTTATTCCACAGCTATCTCAGAATCTAATCCGGAACTTGCTGAAGCCAGAAAAAAGAAAATCCCAATAATTCACAGAGCAGAACTTCTCGCAAAAATAGCAAATAACAAAAAGAGTATATTTGTAACAGGTTGCCATGGAAAAACTACTGTAACATCAATGATTGCGCATATGCTTATAGAAACAGGATACGACCCGACAGTAATAATAGGAGGCGAGATTAGTTCTTTAGGGGGGAATGCCCGCTTAGGGATAAGCCCATGGTTTGTAGCAGAGGCTGATGAAAGTGATAAGTCTTTTTTGAAACTAAATCCATATTTTGGAATTATTACAAATATTGATGAAGACCATCTGGAGCATTATGAAAATCTTGAGAATATCATAAATACGTTCCTGTATTTTACAGAGCGTATAGATAAATCCGGCAGAATATTTTGCTGTATTGACAATAACAACGTAAAAGAATTGATTTTCAAACTACATAAAGGAAAATTCAAAACTCCAATAACAACCTATGGAATGAGCAAGAATGCTGAGATACGGGCTGAGGGCCTGATATGCGAAGCGCTTTCAACACGTTTTGATGTATATAAAAATGCTGAATTACTTGGTTCTTTTACACTCAGCGTTCCGGGAAAACATAATGTACTTAATGCGCTTTCGGCAATTGCGCTTGGCGTGGAAATAGGATTACCCTTTGATGCAATACGGAAAGCCATGCAAGGTTTTAAAGGCGTTGACAGAAGATTCCAGATCAAGGCGAATATTGGAGATGTAATGGTTATAAATGATTATGCTCATCATCCGGCTGAAATTCAAGCTGTTTTAGAAACAGCTAAAAACTTAGGGAGAAAGCGTATTGTGGCTGTATTTCAGCCTCATCGATATACAAGAACTGAAAAGCTATATAAACAATTCGCTGCCTCATTATCAAAAGCTGATAAGGTCATATTAACCGATGTATACAGCGCAGGAGAAGCTCCTATAAAAGGGGCTAATACAGATATAATCTTTAATGCTATGAAAAATAATGGCTACAAAAATGCCGTATATATTCCTGACAAAAGTAGAATTCTCAGTTATCTGAGCAATACTATAGAGAAAGGAGATATAATGCTTTGTATGGGAGCAGGTGATATTTCTGCGGTAGCAGAGGAACTTGCTGAGAAATTAATATGAATAAAAAATTAACTAAAGAGCTCTCTAATTTGATAAAAGGAGAGATCAGGTTTAATGAACTTTTATCCAAGCACACCTCTTTTAGAATTGGCGGCCCTGCAGATGTGTGGATATATCCAAAAGATATCTCAGATATCAAAAACATTCTCATGTTCTGTAATAGTTATAACATTCCTGTTACAACCCTTGGTGGAGGAACAAACGTTTTAATCAGTAGTGATAAAGGAATAAGAGGCGTTGTGTTGAATTTGGAACGTGGGTTATGTGGTATCAAAATAAAAGGAGAACGTATTACTTGTGGGACTGGCGCCTTGCTCTCAAAGCTTCTAAAACAGGCTGCAAGAGAAGAACTTACAGGACTTGAATTTACTGCAGGAATTCCAGGGACTGTTGGCGGCGCAGTGAGTATGAATGCAGGAACGAAAGAAATCCGAAATCCGAAATCCGAAATCCGAAACGTAGAGTATACAGCAATTGGGGATTTGGTTGAATCAGTTAAAGTAATTGATATGAAGGGTAATGTATCTGAACTTGGGAAAAATGATCTGCGTTTTGGGTATCGCAAGTCTAATTTATCTAAATACATAATACTTGAGGTAAAACTAAAACTAAAAACAGGCAGTAAAAAAGAAATCAATGAACGCATATTCAAGCTTTTGGAGCACAAAAAGTCCACACAGGTTCTTGACATACCAAGCGCAGGATGCATATTTAAAAATCCGGATGGCCATTCTTCCGGTAAATTAATTGATCAAACTGGATTAAAAGGGCTTGCTATTGGAGATGCACAGGTCTCAGAGAAACATGCTAACTTTATTGTTAATAATGGCAATGCAAGCGCTCATGATGTACTTGAACTTATTAAAAAAATAAAATCAACAGTTTTTGAAAAAACTGGCATAAAACTAGAAGAAGAAATTAAAATTATAGGAATATGAAAAATAGGCGTATTGCTGTTTTAATGGGAGGGCCTTCTTCTGAGAGAGAAATATCTCTTAAAAGTGGGAATTGTGTACTAAAGGCTCTTAAAGCGGCTCAGCTGAATGTTACCGCTTTTGATGTTAATAGAGAGTTGCCTGACAGGCTGATAAAGGAGAAAATAGATCTGGTATTTATTGCTCTTCACGGGAAACCCGGAGAGGATGGAACAATTCAGGGAATGCTCGATATATTAAATATTCCCTATACGGGTTCAGGAGTTCTTGCAAGTGCACTCTCTATGAATAAAATAGCTTCCAAGCGTTTGTTTCAGACTGCTGGAATTCCGACTCCAGAGTTCAGAGTAATGAGCAAAGGCAAATATCATATTAATACTTTGGAGAACTTTCCTATAGTTGTTAAGCCATCTAGCGAGGGCTCAACAATCGGAATATCTATCGTAAGAAAAGAAGATAAATTCGAGAAAGCTCTGAAAACTGCTTTCCATTATGATGATAATATAATATGCGAAAAGTATATAGACGGAAAAGAAATAACAGTTGGTATATTAGAGGAGAAAGCCTTGCCGGTAATTGAAATTATTCCAAAATTCGGATTTTACGACTTTAATGCAAAATATAAGAAAAAATCCACGGATTTCGTTGTGCCTGCAGAGCTTCAAGAGGAGAAAAGCACACAGATAAAGCAGATAGCTCTCAAGGCGCATAAGATACTTGGATGCTATGGGATGTCAAGAGTGGATATGAAACTTGACTGCAAACTAAATCCCTATGTTTTAGAGATTAATACAATTCCAGGTCTTACAGAAACAAGTCTTCTGCCAAAAGCCGCACAGGCGGCTGGAATAAGTTTTATAGAACTCTGTCTGAGATTACTGGATCTGGCAATCAAGAAACATGAAAAGTAGAAAAACAAAACTTCGCAAGAATGTTAAAATAGCGTCTAGAATCTCTGCTGCACCTCGTTTACATAAGAAGGTAGTTAAAAAGAGAGCACTACAGATAAGTAAAATTTTAACTCTCTTTCTAATCATATATGCTACTTTCTTCATAGTATTAAAATTTAAAAAATTCATTATTCATTCAAATTACTTTTGTATTAATAATGTTATTGTAAATAACGATAAATTTCTTGATAATGTAGTTATTTTAAAGGAAATTAATAGCATAAAAGGTAAGAATATTTTTACTCTTGATATCGACACATTGAGATCACACTGTGAGGCACTAGCAAATGTAAAGACGGTTGTTATTGAACGCTCATTTCCAAATACGATTTTAGTAGATATAACAGAAAGAATTCCTATTGGACAAATATCATACAGTCGTAATATATATGGGATAGATGAAGATGGAATAATTATTAAGCTTAATGATTCAAGAGGGTTGCCGGAAATAATAGGATTGAAAATAAACAATGTATATTCAGGAGAAAATATTGCATCTAATCCCGAAGTGTCTGAATTAATAAAAAAGATTATTGCAATTATAAAGACTTATAATATGGGAAGACTTGCTGAATTTGGCAGTTTAAAGAATATAAATGTTAAAGAATCTAAAAATCTAATTCTTGACTTTATGTGTCAAGATAATGAAATAAAAATCAAAATAGGCAAAACTGACTTTGAAGAAAAACTCGCAATATTAGAGGATCTTCTAAGTAGACTTGGACAAACTCAAAGGGAAAAACTTCTCTATATAGATCTGCGTTTTGGAGCGGATTTAAACGCTATTCCTGTAAAATACAGAAAGTAAACTCATGCGAACTCGAAAAGACATTGTAACAGCACTGGATATAGGAACTTCTAAAATATGCGCCATGGTTGGCAAATTAGACAAAGAGAATAGCATAGAAATTATAGGGATGGGAACTGTTCCTACCAAAGGCCTGAAAAAAGGGCTTATTGTTAATATTGATATTGTGACTGATGATATCAAGGAAGCTCTTAGAGAGGCAGAAAAGACATCGGAATTAGAAATTTCGTCTGTATTTATGGGAATCGGCGGTGGACATATCAAGACAGTTAATAGTAAAGGTAGTGTTCCAGTTAGAAGAGAAGATAGAGAGATAACAATTGAAGATACTCGAAACGTGATAGAAACAGCTAAAGCAATTGCTTTGCCAGAAGGGAGAGAGATTATTCAGGTTTTACCTCAAGACTTCATTGTGGACGGACAGGCAGAGATTAAGGATCCAATCGGCATGAATGGTGTAAAACTTGAAATAATGACACATATTGTTACTGGAATGATAACACATACACAGAATTTCATAAAAAGCGTCAATCAGGCTGGGTTTAAGATAGAAGATATTATATTTAATCTATTAGCTTCTTCTGAATCAGTACTATCGCAGAGTGAAAAGGAGCTTGGCGTTGTATTGATTGAAATGGGAGCAGGCACAACAAATTTTGTTATTTTTGAAAAAGATAGCTTGAAGTACTCTCAGGTACTAGCAATAGGCGGTAATCATATAACAAATGACATAGCTATAGGTCTTCATATCTCTACACCGGAAGCGGAGAAAATAAAGAAAAAATACGGTGCTGGATTAGACATGGAAACAAATACTAATAATCAAGAAGACCCAAATCATTTCTCACCGTATCAGCTTTCGGAGATTGTTCAACCCAGGATTGCAGAAACTATCCGAATTGTAAAGGAAGAGATAGAAAGAGCTGATTTCGTAAATTTAATTGCCTCTGGAGTAGTTCTCACGGGTGGCAGTTCTTTACTTAAGGGAATGTCTTCAACCGCAAGAGATATATTCAATCTGCCAACAAGAATAGGTACGCCAAACCTTGCGTACCAGCTTGGAGACATACCTGAGGGACCAAGCTATTCAACGTGTATCGGCCTATTACAACATGGTTCTGACTTCAGAAAATTTGGAGGAACGTCAAAATTTGAAAATAAAAATCTTATGGGTAGAATGACAGGAAGTGTAAAGAAGATATTTGGAGATTTTTTCTAATGTTTGAAATAGTTGAAGAGACGACAGCAGGTGCAAGTATCAAACTGGTTGGAGTTGGTGGAGGAGGTAATAATTCTGTAGATGCAATATATAAAAAAGGCCTCTCTGGAATAGAATATATTAATATTAACACAGATATACAGGCTCTTAAAGCATCTATTGTTCCCCATAAAATTCAAATCGGGCTAAAGACAACAGAAGGAGTTGGAACAGGTTCTAATATAGATTTAGGACGCCGCAGTCTGAATGAAAGTAGAGCAGAAGTTGCTGAAGCATTAAAAAACTCAGACATTGTATTTGTAACCTGTGGACTTGGAGGTGGAACAGGCACAGGGGCAGCACCACTCATCTGCGAAATTGCCCAGGAACTGGGGGCGCTAACAATAGCAATAGTTACAAGTCCTTTTCTATTTGAAGGGAAAAAAAGATGTTTGCAGGCTAAAGATGGATTAGGAGCAATAAAGGAAAAATCCAATGCAACAATCTCTATCCCAAACCAGAAACTTTTTGGAACAATTGACAAAGAATCATCTTTTTTAAAAGCATTTGAATTTGCAAACAACACTCTATTTGACACTATTAGTGCAATCTCTGACCTAGTAACTGCCCCAGGAATAATAAATCTTGATATATCAGACATTCGGCAGGTAATAGCCCATGGCAAGGAGGCTACCTTAGCAGTAGGAACTGCATATGGTGAAGAGAGAACATCCTCTGTTGTAAAGAATGCTCTTTTATGTCCGCTCTTAGAAGAGGTTGATGTTAAGAGTGCAAAGACAATGCTTGTTAATATAACAGGTGACGAAGATCTCAGCTTTGGAGAAGTTGAAAAAATCATTGATAATGTTCGTAAAGCGGTTACACACAGTGTCAATATAGTATTTGGAGCTATTATAGATAAAAAAGTAAATAATAAGCTGAAACTTACAATTATTGCTACTGATATCCCATCTCTAGAAAAAAAGGAAGCAAAATTCATCTCAGACGTCTCAGGAGTTCATAGAAAGGAAGCTACAATAAAGGATCGAGTTATGCGGGAAAAAGTGAATAGAGAGCTAGGAGGTGACAGTAATTTAGACATACCAACATTTTTAAGAACTAAACCAGGTTAGAATTTCATCCCCTGACCCTCTCTTAAAAAGAGAGGGAAAGATGAGTAATACAAGGAGAAAAATGGACATAGAAAAATATCTCAAAGAACTGGTTCAAAAAAACGGTACGGATTTACATCTGAAAGCGGGCAGCTCTGCTAAAATTAGAATAAATGGAGAGTTATGTTCATATGGCGAAATACTTTCTTCAAAAGATACCAGAGAAATTGCTCTTGAGTTAATGAATGACGAACAAAGGCAAAAGTTTGATAAAGAATTTGAGATGGATATTTCATACGGAGTTTCGAATTTAGGACGCTTCAGGGTTAATATTTTCTATCAGAGAGGAACTGTGGGATTGGTTTTGAGAAGGGTAAGAACACAGATAGGATCATTTAAAGAGCTAAATCTGCCTTCTACGTTAGAGAAGATATCCCTGTCAAACAGAGGTTTAATCATTGTTTCTGGCACAACAAGTTGTGGAAAATCAACAACTGTTGCATCTATGATAAATTATATAAACGAGAACTTGAATCGTCATATTATCACAGTTGAAGATCCTATTGAGTTTCTCCATAAAGACAAAAAAAGCATTGTGAATCAGAGAGAAGTACATATAGATACATCTTCATACGCTATCGCATTGCGCCATGCCATGCGCCAGGATCCAGATGTTATTCTAATAGGCGAAATGAGAGATATTGAAAGTTTTCATATTGCTCTAGGTGCGGCAGAAACGGGACATATTGTACTCACAACACTTCATTCAACTGATACGTCAGGCGTATTTGGCAGAATACTTGATTTTTTCCCTCCGTCTCAACATCATCAGATCAGAATGCAACTTTCTCTTAATCTTAAAGCTGTCATTTGCCAGCGGCTTATACCAAGAATGGACAAGGATGGCCTAACACCTGCAGTGGAAATATTGATAAATACCCCTGTGGTTTCTAGATTAATAAGGGAAAACAGACTGAATAAGATAATATCTGCTATTCAAGGTGGACAGGAAGATGGTATGCAGACATTTAATATGTCCCTGGTTAAATTATGCAAAGAGGGCTTTATAAGCAGAGAACAAGCTATGGCCAATGCGACAAATCCTGAAGCGTTAAAAATGAATCTTGAAGGAATCTTTCTTGATGAAGATAAACAGATACTCGGCAGTTGAAGCATTAAGAAAAGGGAAAGTTATAGTTCTTCCAACTGATACTGTTTATGGCCTTGGATGCATGTGCAATAGTGAACAAGCCGCAAATAGGATTTATGACCTAAAAAACAGAGATCGCAGAAAACCATTAATTTTATTTGTTTCTAATTTAAAGCAGGTAAAAGACCTTGCCTGCAATATCCCTCAAATAGCAAAAGAGCTTATGAACAAGTTCTGGCCCGGTCCGCTCACAATTATCTTAAGAGCAAAAGAAAATATTCCAATATCTCAAGCATGTATCTTTAAAACAGATAATTTCAATACGATAAGTTTCAGAATACCTAATCATCCAATACCGCGATTTCTAGTAAAGGAGTTAGGAGTGCCGCTTGCTACAACAAGTGCTAATATCTCTGGATATAACTATCAAGCGACTTCAGTTAAGATACTAGAGAGGATATTTGAGAATAAAGTAGATTTATGTATTGACGATAATGAGATGCCAACTGGGATAGAATCCACTGTTATAGACTGCAGTGTCAGTCCGCCTTCAATATTACGTGAAGGCGCATTAGCAAGTCAGATAAAATCATGCTTAACACGCTTTCAATAGATGTAGAAGAAATGTTAAAATACAATAATTGAAACATTAATGAATTGGAGAATGAATATGACAAAACGAGAAAATATAATCAGAATACTTAAAAGACAAGGAGGAGAACACATTCCATTTGAACTGTCATTTACACCTAAACTTCAAAAAGAGTTTGAGCAGAGAACAGAAACCAATAATGTGTCGGAATATTATGATTTTGACTTCAGAGATGTAGGACTAAATCCATCTAGAATCAAGTTGGATTTCAGTAGATATTATGAAGGAAAATCCCTCAAGGAAGGTTATTATCTTGATGATTTAGGTGTAGCTCATGAACCGGGGTCATTAGAGCACTTTACACACTATATTTCTCCGCTAGCCGGCTCGGATACAACAACAAAAGATATTGAGGAATATCCGATGTCAGACCGTGAAGCAGATTACCGCTATGAAGGGAAAGATAAGCACGTCTCAGATATTCATAAAAAGGGGTACGCTGTGTGCGCATTTGTTGGGCATACTTTTGAAAGTGCCTGGCAAATTCGAGGAATGGAGGACATGCTGATGAACTTTTATGATAATCCAAATTTAGCACATACTCTGCTTGAACGCATAGCAGAGAAAAACATAGTTGCTTCAAGAAAATTTGCTGAAGCTGGAGTTGATATTGTAAAGCTCGGTGATGATGTAGGAACCCAAACAGGAATGATGATGAGTCCAGACATATGGCGCGAATTTTTAAAACCACGTTTGGAACGACAGATCAGAGCGGCGAAAGACGTAAATCCGAATGTTCTTACATGGTATCACTCAGACGGCAACATTGAAGTCATTATCCCTGAACTTATTGAGATTGGATTGGACATTCTCAACCCTGTACAGCCTGAGTGCATGGATCCCGTCATAATGAAAAATAAGTATGGAGATAAACTCTCCTTTTGGGGAACGATTGGCACACAATCTACAATGCCATTTGGCACCCCTCAAGATGTAAAAGATGTTGTAAAGAATATGATAGAAAAGGTTGGACACGACGGAGGACTAGTTCTCGCACCAACACATGTACTGGAACCAGAAGTTCCGTGGGAAAATATTGATACATTTGTAGAAGCGTGTAAAGAGTATGGTGTACTAAACTAATCCTCTCGAAAAGATATTGTCCAACCCTAAAATACAATATGGGTCAAGTGTTTTCTTAACCCTTACCATCTCTAATATTCCTTCTCTGCCATACATTACTTCCAAATACTTGTGCTTTATCTTCCCTATGCCATGTTCTGCAGACACTGTCCCTCCCATTTCCACTGCTTTATGGACAGCTTTGCTGCATATACCATTAACTATTGTTTTTTCTTTCTCATTCTTTGGGAAAAAATTAAGATGCAGATGGTTTTCTCCAATATGTCCATAGAGAACAAATTGAATCTTCTCATTATCTAAAGCATGTTTGTAAAAATAGAAAAGCTTCTCAAATGATTCATCAGGCACAGCAATATCAAGAGCGATCTTGTGTGATTTAATCTCTTTAAAGTAATCTCTTACTTTTTCCGGAAGCTTGTGCCGAAAATTTATAAGCTCCTGATATCTCTTTTTATCCTGGCTTATCCATGTATCAATAACTTCATATTTATCCAGAAGATTTAACCATGCATCCAGAGTATTCTCCCCTTCTTCCTCTTCTATGTAGACAGCTGCTGTTGAATTATCTGGTATGCTCTGAAAATCGCTTCTTAAAAAGTCCAGGCTGTTTTTGTCAAAATATTCTAAGGAAACTGGATTTAGACCTGAATTATTCTTAATTTCAGAAACAAATTCTAAAAGCCTTTGTTCATCGGGTAGAAAGATAACCATTATGAACCGAGACTGCAGATCATCAATTATTTCAACCTCTGCCTCTGTAACTACTCCTAATGTGCCCTCTGAACCAATGAATAAGTCAATTAAATCCATTTGCGGCTTTGAAAAATAACCTGCAGCATTCTTAACTTGCGGACTGATATAAGAAGGAATCTTGATGTTTAATTCGTCTATTCTAATAATTCCCTCCTTATTTGCAAAAATCTTGCCTCTTTCTATATTCAGAAGTTTGCCTGTAGAAAGCAGGACTTTAATCCTTCTTACATAATTACGTGTTGATCCAAAGTAATAGCTATATTCTCCGGAAGCATTCGTTGCTATATTACCTCCAATAAAAGCTGTTCTTTCTGTAGGAAATGGCGGGTAAAATAAGTTCTGTTCGGACAATACTCCTAAAAAATCATTAATAATCACCCCTGACTGCAAAACAGCTCTTTTATTTTCCTTATCTATTGATAGAATTTTATTCAGTCTCTCTACTGAAAGAATAGCGCCATTCCGCGAAACTCTACTGCCGACTGTTCCTGTTCCTCCTGCAGAAATAGTTAGGGGTATTTTTTTGCTGGCACATTCGCAAACAACCTCTTTTACGTCATCCTCACTCTCAGGGATATAGAGAATATCAGCATTACCTCCTTCTAAATTGGAAGCATCCTCTAAATAGCCAATTATCTGATCTTTATCCCTTTTAATTATCATATTGTCTAGTGTCTGCTTGTATTATTTTGCTTCCAACTGGTTGTTCCGTCCGGATTGTCTTTGAGAATAACGCCTCTATCTTCCAGCAGGCTCCGAATTCTGTCTGCTCCTTGCCAGTCCCTCTTTCTGCGAGCCTTCGTTCGTTCTTTAATTAAATCCAGCAAATCTCTATCCAATTCCTTATCCTCTATCCTTGGCAGGATCCCAAGTATAGAACAAAATGTTTCCAGATTAAGAATATTCTGTTTTAATTGAGCAGAATCTCTGCTCTTATCTGCTATCAAGCTATTAATTTCAGTTATGAGATCAAACACAACTCCCAGAGCAGATGCTGTATTAAAATCATCGTCCATAGCTTCCTCAAACTTGTTCATCCATTCTAGATGTATATTTTTTTGAGGCGTATCTAAATCCTTTGCATTTTCCCTAATGTTGTCAAAACAATTTTCTATTCTCTCAAGTGCTTTTCCTGATTCAGCGAGACTTTCGTCGCTAAAATCAAGCGGGCTGCGGTAGTGAGCAGATATCATAAAATATCGTACAACCTGAGGCCTAAATCTTTTAAGTATGTCTCTCACTAGAAAGAAATTGCCAAGAGATTTAGACATCTTCTCTCCATTAATATTTAGAAACCCGTTATGCAGCCAATACTTAACAAAGGGCTTGCCTGTTGCTGCCTCACTTTGGGCTATTTCGTTTTCATGATGAGGGAAGATCAGATCCTGTCCTCCAGAATGTATATCAAATGTTTCTCCAAGGTATTTCATACTCATAGCAGAACATTCAACATGCCATCCTGGCCTGCCTTTACCCCACGGGCTATTCCAGCTTGGCTCATTAGGTTTGGCTCTTTTCCATAAAGCAAAATCGCTGGGTTGCTTTTTGCGCTTGTCTATCTCAACCCTTGCAGCATGCTTCATTTCATCAAGCGGACGCTTTGATAACTTACCATAATCAGAAAACTTGCCCACTTCAAAAAAAACATCTTCATCAACTTGATAGGCAAAACCTGCATCCATAAGCCTTTTAATCAAAGAAATAATATCTGGAACATGTTCAGTTGCCTTTGGACATATATCAGGCTTTGTAATATCGAGAATTTTCAAATCCTCAAAAAAAGCATCCGTATATTTATGAGCTATTTCCCCAGCAGAGACCTTCTCTTTATTTGCTCTGTTTATAATCTTATCATCAATATCTGTAATATTCTGTACAAAGGTAACTTCATACCCCTTATATTTGAGATATCTTTTTATTACATCAAATACAATAAAATTCCTTGCATTCCCTGCATGAAAATAGTCATATACTGTAGGACCACAGTTATACATCCTGACTTTGCCTGGAACTAGAGAGTGAAACTCCTCTTTTTTACCTGTAAGTGTATTATAAACCCTAAGCATTCTTATGTTTTCCCCTCTCCCAGTTCTTTATCTGAGAGGAGGTTTCATTTATCATCTTCTCCAGATGTTTGATTTTTTCTGCAATTGGATCCGGCAGGTTTGTGTGATCAAGACTTATGCCAGCAACCTTCCTCCCCTTTTTTCGCGTTATCCTCCCGGGAATACCAACAACCGTGCAATCCGAAGGTACATTTTTTAGTACTACAGCATTAGCGCCAACCATTACATTATTGCCAATTACAATATTTCCCAGAATCTTTGCTCCTGCACCAACAACAATGCTATTGCCAAGTGTAGGGTGCCTCTTCCCCTTTTCCTTGCCTGTGCCTCCAAGTGTAGCACCTTGAAATAGCGTTACATTGTCCCCAATAACTGTTGTCTCCCCAATTACAACACCCATACCATGATCGATAAAGAATCCTCTGCCAATCTCTGCGCCGGGATGAATCTCAATTCCTGTAAAAAACCGGGCTATTTGTGATATAAGCCTTGGGAAGAATGGCACATCTTTCTTATGGAGATAATGAGCCACTCTGTACCAGATAATTGCGTGAAGCCCTGCATATGTTAAAACCTCCAACATATTTCTTGCTGCAGGATCTCTGTCAAACACAGCCTGTATATCATGCCTTAATGTTTGAAACATTAGCTACCTCCTTTTCTTGACTCAAAAACAAAATACCATTTTTGCTCCTTAAAAACAACCAGATTCTCTTGACACTGTATGCTGTAGTTGGCATACTGACCAAGGGAAAGTTCAAATGGTAAATATATTTATAATTCCTTTTATATATGCTTTTATCGGCTCAAGTCTCTTTATTGCAATCCCGCTTCATATAATTGATTTAGGCGTAAGCAATCCATTTATTCTTGGTCTGGCAGGAAGTGTATTTTCAATCTTCTACGCGCCATTATGTATACTTCAAAGTTTGCTCTCAAATCGCATCAATAAAAGAACTGCTATTCTGTCTGTATCCATTACATATCCTTTTATAATACTTGGATTTTTATTATTCAATAATATTCCTGCTATCATTATATTATGCGGCTTAATGGGTATAGTTTTATCAATGTTCTGGCCTACATATCAATCCCATATAACTATTAGATTAGATCCTGCTCAAACTACTCGTAGCCTTCAAGCATTTAATGTTGCATGGGGCTCTGCAGTGGTTATAGGCTGTTTTATGGGTGGAGTTATTATTTCTGGCATGAATATTAAAATGTTATTTGTTCTTAACCTGATAATGAGTTTTATAGGAGCATATCTTGTAGCCAGACATATCCATAATAAATTAACTGATCCAATAATAGAATGTACTACTCAAAATAAGCAGAACGATCAATCGCAGTCCAAATTCTTCCTGATACTTGCATGGATAGGTGTATTTGCTGTGTTCTTTTCTATGGGAGTTATAGTCTGGCTTTTTCCGAAATTTGCTACGGATGTTGGCGTGTCTCCATTGATTATAGGCTCCCTCAGAGCAGTTTTGGGAATATTTCAGGTTATAATATTTTTTATTCTCAGACTAAATCATAGATGGCAGTACTCATTCTCACATTTGTTTTTCTATGAGCTTGTGCTAATATCCGGACTTGTAATACTTGTTTTCTCCCATAATGTTATGTGGTGGACATTATCTTTTTCCCTGATAGGAGTAACTGTTGGCTTTTTATATTCTTCAAGTTTATTCTACAGTTCACAAGCGCGGAGTATTAAAAGCGAAAAAACAGGTTTTCATGAAGCGATTATAATGGGTGGAAGTTTACTGGGAACATTTCTTGGCGGAATTATAGCAAAACTATTTTCCGCATCTGGAGCATACTTCACATGCATAATCTTTATGATTATTTGCATTATTATCCAGTTAGCTGTTCGCTTTAGATATAAAAAATGGGGAGTATTATGAATAAATCTTTTTTAATTGGTGTAGACCTTGGAGGAACAAATTTAAAGACAGGCCTCGTAAACATGGATGGCAAAATCTTAAAAAAGATTATAGCAGATACTGGGGAGAGTAAAGATATTGTATTGAAACAAATTGTTGAAGCTATTGAAAATATTATAAGTAAGACAGGAAAGGATAAATCAGAAATTATAGGTATTGGCATAGGATCACCAGGTCTTGTAGATAGCGAAAAAGGAATAATACACGGATTAACAAATATTAAAGGATTTGAGAATGTGCATATGAAGGAATATGTTGAATCTGCTCTGGATATTCCAACATCTATTGATAATGATGTTAATGTCATGGCATACGGCGAATTAAAATGCGGCGCAGGAAAAGATGCAATGAATATTGTATGCCTGACTCTGGGCACAGGTGTTGGCGGAGGAATAATAATAGATGGAAATATCTATCGCGGAAGCTCGCTTAGCGCAGGAGAAATCGGGCATATCCCTGTAAATGTTGATGGCCCGAAATGCATATGCAGCGGAAGAGCATGCCTTGAAAGTTATATCGGCAAAGATAGAATCATAAAAAGAACCATTGAAAAACTTATACAGAGAAAAGAAAGTATGATTCTGAAACTAGTTGATGGAGATTTGGAGAAAATAACACCAAAGATTGTTTATGAAGCTGCAGAAAAGGGAGACATGCTCGCAATTGAAATATGGAAAGAAACTGCCCAATATCTGGCAACTGCGCTTACAGGTGTTATAAATTTTCTAAATCCTGAGATAATAGTAATTGGCGGTGGGATAGCTAATGCTGGTAAATATATCTTTGACCCACTTAGAGATATGATTAAAAAACGAGTTTTTCCATTCCTTGCAGAAAAAATACAGATCGTTCACGCCCAGCTTGGTGATGAAGCAGGTGTAGTAGGTTCAGCAATGCTGGCAAAGAATAATATCAGCAAGTCAGAAAGTTCTTAAAAACTCAACAGCTTTTTTTACGTCTTCCACACGATTATCCCCTGCTTCTCTTTCAACTGTGAGATAGCCGTCATATCCTATTTCATCAAGTGCCTTCAGATAATATTCAAAAACAACGCCTCCCCTGCCCAGAGGAAGCTCTATGTATTTACCTTCTCCGAGACACAATCCATCTTTTGCATGTGTATGACAAATATAATCTCTAAGAATTTTCACACCTCCTATATGATCAAACGGACCGCACATTACAAGATTTGCAGGATCGTAATTCACTCCAATTCCCTTACTTGAAACTCTATCCAGAAATATTTTAAGTTCTACCGGGTCTTCAGGCCCTGTCTCAGTTGCTAATATAATGTTTCTCTCTCCAGCGTATTTTGCAAGTTCAACAGTTGTCCTGAATGTCTCCTGATAAACTTGATGGCTCTCTTCCTGCGGAAACTTACCTATATGCATAGTTACAACCCTTGTGTTCAAATCACAGGCTAAATCAATACATTTTTTAATCCTAGGAATATTCACTTTGTTGAACTCAGCATTTGTAAATCCTTTGACCCAGTCAAAATCACCGCAAAGTGCTGTGATTTCTAATCCCAGCCCACTTACAAATTTCTTGAGTTTTCCTCTTTTTTCTTTTGAAAAATTGTCAGGATATAATTCTCCACGAGTTACCATAAATTGACACCCATCTGCTCCAATTTCCTTTGCTTTTTTTATACCGCCGTAAACTCCAAGCTTTAAGTTATCAACAAACACACCAATCTTCCTTTTACCCATTATTACTCTCCTGTGTCTCCGTTTTTAAAAAATTATTATTGAGATGAGAGAAAAACTCATTTATTTATAAGACTTGCAAAATACCCAGCGCCGAAGCCGTTATCTATATTTACAACTACAACACCTTCAGCGCAGCTATTGAGCATTGTAAGAAGAGGTGTAATGCCAGAAAAACTAGCACCATATCCAACACTTGTCGGCACCCCAATAACAGGTTTCGGAGTAATGCCTCCCACAACGCTGGCAAGAGCTCCCTCCATTCCGGCAACTACAATAATAACGTTTGCAGATTGAATTTCCCCTAGATTCTTAAACAGCCTGTGTATTCCTGCAACACCAACGTCATAGATCTTTTTTACATTATTTCCAAGAAATTCCGCAGTAACTGAGGCCTCCTCTGCAACAGGGATATCAGCAGTACCAGCTGTAAGTATAAGAATATTCTTATTTGTCTTCTTCTTAGGGAATTTATTAACTGTAATTATAGAGGCTTTCTCATGAAATACTGCCTTACCCCATCTCGACTTTATTGCCTTAAAAACTTCGCGATTCGCCTTTGTAGCAATGAGCCTATTATTGCTTTCCAAAATAACTTGCGCAATCCTTACTATCTGAGAGAGAGTTTTCCCAATACAGAAAATAACCTCATCAGTTCCCAGGCGAAGACTTCTATGTGTATCTACTTTCGCAAAACCAAGTTCATGATATTGAAAGCCGCAAAGTTTTTCTGCGGATTTCTTATCAACTTTCATTCTTCTTCTGCTTCTTCTGCTTCCTCTTTTCCTTTAATGAGAGCTTGGCTTCTTTTTTGTCCTTTTTTTGTCCTTTGTTTTTTTCATGCGCCATTCTTATCACCTCCTCCCTTATTCTGTATCTACTACTTCCGCTTTTTTACTGGGGTCTAAAAAAAGAATTCTATCTGCCCCAGCACGTTTAAGTTTTTTGATCATTTTATCAGGTTTTGGATGTAATGCAATTATTGTTCCTCCTCCCCCAGCGCCGGCAAGCTTTGCTCCTAAAGCACCATTTTTCAGGGCTATCTCAATTAAACGGTCGTTCTCTTTGCCTGATGCTCCAAGATCCTGCTGTATTCTATGATTCTGATTCATAAGATTACCTAACTTGACCCAGTCCTTATTAAGTAGTGCCTTTTTCCCTTGCCTGCAAATATGTGCAATCTTTTCATATGCTGATATAACCTTCATATCACCGTCCATCCATCTGTCGCGTATTGGCTTAAGAACAGAACCCGATACTCTTCTAACTCCGGTATGCGCAAGCACAAATGGGAGCTCTTTAACATAAAAATGAAGCGGCTCCACTGTAGCATAAACCTCATGCTTTAATTGTCTATAATGCTCTTTATCCCGAAAATCAATATAATTAAGACCTCCGAATGTTGCCATATATTGATCCTGATATCCGCATTGAATTTTCATATAATTCAATTCAATAGTTCTTGCCATTTCAGCCATATGATATTTATCTTCGCAACCAGCGCTTGTATTCAGGAATTTCAGAATAGCATTCAATGATGCAACAAGCATTGCAGTAGAGCCGGCAAGACCAGCCTGAAAAGGAACATCGCTCCATGCTTTCAGATGCATCTTGATTTCCCAAATATTTAAGTAATTAAGTATAGCTTCTGGTATCAGGAAATGCTCACTTTTAATATTAAATTCCACTTTGCTGTCTGTTACGAACTTTTCATTCCCTATTTCAAGAACTAGTTTGTCGCATCTCTCAATAGTAACATATGCCTGCTCTGCAATAGAGCATGATATAACACTACCGCCATAACCGTCTGTGGGATTTCCTATAATACCTGCTCTACCAGGAGCAGAAGCTTTAATCATGTTGAAGCTCACCCGTATGCATTTTTTTAATTAAATGCTGTCTAAGAAGATATCCATATTTATCATCTAATAATGCAAAATCTATAAATGCCTTGAAGTAACTCTCAAAATTACCTATATCGTATCTTTTTTCTTCTTCAATAAGTTTTACATAGCTAACCTTGTGTCCATTCTTAATTATTAGCCTGATTGAGTCAGTAATTTGAAGCTCTCCCCCATCGTCAGGCATTGTCTTATCAATAAAGTCAAACACAACAGGATTGAACACATATCTTGCTGCTATTGCAAGATTGCTTTTTGCCCTGCTGATTTCCGGCTTTTCAATCAAATCTTTAACCTCGCCTGTATGACTGGTTTTCTTGTCCTTAGGCTCAATAATCCCATACTTATACACCTCATTATCTGGAACTTCTTCAACAGCAATCGTGCACGCAGAATTTGTTTTAAGGTGAACATCAATCATTCTTTTTAGTAAATTACTATTATCAGAACTTCTTATTATAGAATCACCCAGCGCAACAATAAAAGGCTCCTGACCAACAAAATTTCTGCCCAATCTTATTGCGTCTGCGAGCCCTGCCTGTACACTCTGGCGAATGTAGTAAAAATCAGACACATCCTTCTCATATTCAAGATCCTTCAAAAGACTGAATTTGCCTGATTCCTTAAGTTTTTTTATAAGTTCAGGGTCCGGGTCAAAATGGTCTTCAATAGCTGTTTTCTTTCTGCCTGTAACAAAAAGTATTTGAGGAACGTCAGCATTAATTATCTCCTCCACAACATACTGCACAACAGGCTTCCTGCCCACAGGCAGCATCTCTTTAGGCTGCGATTTTGTAGCAGGAAGAAGTCTTGTTCCCAATCCGGCAACTGGAATAATGGCTTTCTCAATTTTCATAATAATATTCCTTTTTGTTTTTTTATTAATATAGTACGCCTGAAGGGATTCGAACCCCCGACCTACAGATCCGGAATCTGTCGTTCTATCCAGCTGAACTACAGGCGCATAAGTCTTTTTATCTCATAATCTCTTAAATTTCTATATCTTCCAGACTGTAGATTTCTAAGTTTAAGTCCGTCTATAGAAATCCTCTTAATGTGGTAAACTCTATATCCAAGCTGAAAGAACATACGTTTTATTTCTCTTTTCTTGCCTTCAAATAATGTGAGCCTTACATGCGATATCTGCCTGGAAGTTTTTAATATCTCTGCTTTTGCAGGTTGTGTTTTTCTTCCATCTATATAAATCCCTGAAAAAATCTTTGCAACCTGTTTTGATTCGATAGCGCCTTTGACCTTCACAACATATGTTTTTGGAACATGATGTTTCGGATGTGTCAGCTTGTATGCAAAATCCCCGTCATTTGTCAGAATTATCAATCCCTCTACATCCCAGTCAAGCCTGCCAACCGTATAAAGCCGTGCAGGTATATCTTTAATAAGATCTATTGTTTTTCGCCTTCCTTTTTCATCAGAGTTGGTACAGACATACCCTGTAGGCTTATTTACCATAACATAAAATTTTTTCACCGGTTTAAGAGGTTTTCCCTTATAAGTAATCTTGTCTTTTTCCGGATCAACCCTTAGCCCCGAGATTGTGGCAACCTCGTTATTTACCTTTACAAGCCCTTCATCAATCAGTTTATCACATGCCCTTCTTGACGCAACGCCAGCATCTGCAAGAACCTTCTGCAACCTGATTTTCATAATAGCAGTAAACTAGCACATCGCTGACAGCGCTGTCAAGAAAGTGGGGTAATGTAAAATATTTTATGCAAAAGTAATTGAGATAGGAAAAAGAAAGGGCTATCCTCTCTCCTAAGAAAAAAACAGAATCCCGAGAAAGTATCGGGAAAAAGGAGAAGAGAGAATGCGCCCAGGAAAATATGATACG
>JAHJDO010000110.1 GCA_018812485.1 bacterium
CTAAGTTTGACTATGAGTGTAGCTTCTAATTATATGCTGAGGTTATTGAGGTTATCAGCGACAGTAGGCAATATAGAGAGGGCTGTTGGTCTTGAGGAGTTTATAGATAATACAGTAGGGGTATTTTTGAGGGATTTCGGGGAACACATAGATATAGAGACAGATTTTGATGAAGGAGAGTTGGAAGATTTAGAATTACCACATGGACTTACATTTATAGTTTCATACTTATTGGAGAATGCACTTGAGCAATACCAGTTACAATATGGGAGAGATTTTAGAGGAAAGATATATTTTAAGATTAACAGAGAAGAGAAGATACTTGAGGTATCAGTAATAGATGAAGCAGGCGGAATACCTGAAGATATATTACCGAAGATATTTGATAGGACATTTACGACAAAACCGCATGGTACAGGCCATGGCTTATTCTGGGCGAAGGAGCTTATAGGTATGTTTGATGGAGATATTACAGCGCGTAATGAGGAACAAGGCGCATGTTTTAGAGTGACACTGCCTATAGGCTGGCAAGAGATTACAGAAGAGAAGAGGCGAGTGCCGGATACTCTAGTGGAAAGGGTGTTTCATATACTGAGAGAAAGAAGAATAGCTGAAGCAGATGAACTTGCAGAGCCTATTGCGAGAGAGATATATACCTATAGCTCGAGGATTGCTGAGATTACAAGGACACGAGAGAGCATTTCTTACGATCCTTATCATGAGACTGATGCTAAATTTATAAGGTACAAGATCGAAGATATGCTTAATTATTATTTTCAAGCTACATGTACGGGTGGCCCTGAACATTTTAAAGCTATTGTATTTGAGAGGGGAGTAACACAGGAAGATATAGAGAACCTATTGCTATCTTTATTAGTATTAGATAGAGTTGAGACAAAGGAAGATGTTGCGTTTAGATATCTGCTGGAGAGACAGGCGGTTATGATTGAGTATACTTCAGAAAGACATGAGCAGATTTTATTGCGTTCAAAAGAAAATCTTTTAAGAGAAAAAGAAGATATTACACTGGAAGGAAGAAGAGAATATCAGAGACTTTTGAGACAGATTGGGTATTCAATACATAAACTGGGTGGAACGATCGGATTTATGCGAGTTACATTTCAATTGTTGGAGACTACTGAAATTCCTGAGCAGAAAAGAGAACAACTTTTAAGCTTATATGATGATCAGGAAGTTCCACACGATATATATGATATGATACATCTATATACAGCTTCATTAGAAGGGTTGACAGGATTTGAAGATGATATTTTGATAGTGGAAAGGGTAGATGGATGGCAGGGGGCAGTTTCTGATTTGGTAAGGGCATTTAGAAATCTAAAGCAGCGCTTAGATCAAGAATTACAAGGGATCGAACTCGCAGACGTAGATAAAAGGAGAATGGAGAGAATGAAAAGAGTAGTTGATGAAGCCCAGATTTTGTTACATCTTTTAAACAGAGAAAAAGTTGAAGATAAAGAAATTATAGATATTACATCTCGCCTTGATGATGAATATTCTATTCTTTCTGAACTTCCTCAACGGTTCCATCTTACTGTTGTGCCTGGTACTAGATTATGGCTAAAGATGTTTCTTCTGGATAATATAATGTTGAATATCTTTCGATGTAAGACTAAAGGAGAGGATCTTTATGTGACAGTAAGCGAGGAAAATGGCCATACTGTTTTTAATATGAGATATAAAGGACAGGTTAATCCAGAAACGATGTTTGAACCTAAAAGGCAAGGTGAACCGTGGTATCGCGGCCCTCTTGTCTTGGATTTAATTGATGCAGGAGATGGCGATATTACAGCAGAAAATGTAGGTGAAAATGTTGAGATAACTGTAAGATTTCTGTTACCAAATGAAGACGCCTCTCGTCCTGTTAAAATGGAGGATATTCAAGTTCTCTCCGGAAAGAATATAATAGATAACAATAAAGAATTAGGAAGTCAGTGGTTGCCGACGACAGGTATACTTGCAAATAAGCAAATAGCAGTGGTGGCCAGGGATGTAGAAGAGTACGAAGAGCTTAAATATCTCCAGGATTATGAGGATCGTGTTCATGTACAAGTAGTAAATGTAGGCCCAGAAGATGTAACACGCCTTAAATTAGAACCATACCAAATACTTACATTAGAACCCCGCGAGGCCAGTGCTTTATTAAACGAAGTTATTCTTTATGGCTTAAATGGCATACAGTTAGATGTGATGAAAGAGGTAGATGAAAGTACGCAAGAAACTATATGGACCAATGTATAATATAAGGTTTGTGGAAACATTTTCCCGTAGACAAATTATCCGTTGGATGTCAAAATATATCTAATGGATAAAAGACCTCTTGCTGTAATTTCTGTTTTCTTCATATTAGGTATAGTTTTAGCTAGATTCTTTCCTGATTCAATTAAATTTCCTCATATATTTATAATTACTTTAATCTTCATTTTGTCCTCTTTTATATTTTCTAAGAGGCAGAAAATCTCTAATATTTTATTATTTTTGTCTATTATCTTTTTTGCAGTTCTTTTGTACCAAAATTCCACTATTTTTCCAAAGAATCACATAAGCCACTTTTTAGGAGAAGAAAAATTAAAGACCGGTATAGTAGGCATTGTAAAAAGTCCTGCCCTGACGCGGAAGCCGTATTATGGAAAGATTAATTCAACTTATATATTCGAGCTGGAGGCCATAAAGGATAATGGCCAGTGGTGGAAGGTGCAAGGTTTAAGTCAG
>JAHJDO010000111.1 GCA_018812485.1 bacterium
ATTTCTCGCCATTTTTTTCTAAAGGATTTGGTCCTGTGTTTGCCACAGCAAGTTTTGTTTTTATCTCTTACGGCGGCTTAACTAAAGTGGCTGCTTTGGCTGAAGAGACAAAAAATCCAGGCAAAAACTTACCCCTAGGCATGATTCTTTCTCTTATCGTAACTTCTGTTTTTTATGCTTTGGTTATCTTTGTAACCATAGGAGTTTTAAGTCCCGAGAACCTAAAGGGGACTCTTACTCCAATCTCGGATGGGGCAGGAGTTTTTGGAGGCGATGTTTGGAGAATTATAATAAGTATAGGCGCGTTTTTAGCTTTTATTTCTACTGCTAACGCAGGGATTATGACTGCCTCAAGATACCCTTTGGGTATGAGCAGGGATAAACTTTTACCCGGTGTTTTTCAAAAAATAAGTTCCAAATTCAAAACTCCTTATATTGCCATTTTCTTTACAGGCGCTTTTATGATTCTGGCTATTTTGTTTTTCAAGTTAGAATTGTTGGTTAAAGTTGCCTCAAGCATATTGATTTTACTTTATATCTTAGCTAATCTAACGGTAATTTTATTTAGAGAAAGCAAAATCTTAAGCTATAGGCCAAGATTCCATTCTCCTTTTTATCCCTATCTGCAGATCCTAGGAATATTGGGAGGAGGCTTTCTTCTAGTTGAAATGGGAACATTTATTATTTTCCTGACAGTAATTTTTCTTCTATTGGGATTTATCTGGTATAAAGCCTATTCTCAAAAAAGAGCGGCACAGGATTCTGCCTTGATTTATGTTTTGGAAAGGCTGACAGTTAAGGATAAAGAATTAACCTCTGATAATCTTCTTACAGAGCTTAAAGATATTGTTATTCAGCGTGAGGGTATTATAGAACAGAAGTTCTATAAACTTGTTGAGGAAAGTATGGTTTTAGATATTGAGACACCTTTAAAGATGGAAGATTTTTTTAATGAGGTCTCGAACGTTTTAAGTAAAGACCTAAACTTGAAATCCGAAGAGTTATTCAGTAAGTTTATAGAGAGGGAAAAAGAATCAAGCACAGTGATAGCAAAAGGATTAGCCATTCCTCATATTTTTGTTAAAGACAGGAATGTTGACAAGTTAGTTCTGGTTCGGGCGCAAGCAGGAATTATTTTTCCAGAGGATCAATTAGTTCATATTGCATTTGTCCTCGTAGGCTCTTCCGGCGAGCGTGTTTTGCATCTGAAAATTTTAGCAGCCATTGCTATAATCGTCCAAAGCCACGACTTTGAAAAGAAATGGCTTGAGGCGCAAGGCGAGGAGGAATTGAAGCATGTTATTCTTTTGGCTGAAAGAAAAAGAGGTTAAAAAATGCTCAAGATGCGAAACCCTCAGGGAGATTATCCGCAGATAGATAAAAGCGCTTACATTGATCCTACAGCAGTAATAATTGGCAAGGTAAACATAGGCAGGAATGTTTTTGTTGGCCCGACTGCAGTTATCAGAGCCGATGAACCTGACAGTTCGATAATTGTTAAAGATAACTGCAATGTTCAGGACAGGGTAATAATCCATGCTTTAGAAAACACCTCCGTATTGATAGAAGAAAACACCTCTTTAGCGCACGGCTGTATAATTCATGGGCCGTGCACGATTGGCAAAAACTGTTTTATTGGTTTTGGCTCAGTGGTTTTTGAATCTGAAATTGGAGAAAAGAGCCTCATAAAACACTTAGCAGTGATAGAGAAGGTAAATGTTTTCTCTGGCAGAGTGGTTGAATCAGGCCAATTAGTTAACTGTAAAGATAATGTCAGGGAGTTGAGGCTCGCAGATGAAAGAGATAAAGCATTTATGGAAAAGGTTATCAAGACCAATCTGAATTTAGTCAAAGGGTATAAACATGGAGGGAGTGAACAGTGATAGGTGTCCCCATGCAAATGATGAGCAAATCCTATAAGGAAGAAATAGCTCAGGAGGCTGGTAGGAAAAATAAGAAAAACAAATTGGGAGGATAATAACATGCCGGATAAGCAGGATAATTATAAAGTTGAACTTATAAATTCTTCAGATGGAATTTTAGAAGTGCGCTATTTTGATGATTGTAAGGACGAACGTTATCGCTCTTGGAAAATGCCAAGGGCAGTTGCGGAAGAACTGATTTTCTGGCGGAAGAGATTAACACAGAGTAAAGGCAGAGAGTTCCCTATAAAAGAAAAGACAAAAATTTGCGAGTTTAGCATGCCTACCGATAAATACATAAACATAAGAGAATTTGATAGTCTTGGTCGTCCCAAGATGATTGGTTGGAGTTTGCCTAAACCTGTAATAGAAGAATTAATCAACCGGGGTGGAAAAGAAAAATGAAAATATTTTCTACGGCTGATATCTACCTGTGCACAATCTATTCTCTTAATCTTATCTTTAACATTCTTTATTTTATAATTTACCGACATATTCTTTAACAATATACCCATAAAATTTTACTATAAGTGTAGGTTTAAACTATTATATAATGCTGTTAATAGCTTCTTAGTTCAGATGAGATATTATAACTAATATTTGCACGGAGAGGTAAAGGAACCGAACATAAATGAAAAAGGCAATTTTCATCCAATGCAGTGCAGTGCTTCTTATTTTACTTGTTTTAAGCCTTTCCGGAATAGTGAGAGCGCAAGCGATTCAGCTTTCTACGCAGGAAATCCGCTGGATTAGCGAAAGGGTCTTTGAGAATGAATGTGCCTCAAGGGATGAATTCTTAATTAAATGGAATGAAGGTGAAGATTTTCTTTCTCTTGGTATTGGTCATTTTATTTGGTACCCTAGGGGCAAAAAAGGCTCTTTCGAGGAAAGTTTCCCGGAGTTCTTAAATTATGCCAAGGTATCGGGAGAAAAAATACCTACCTGGCTGGATACGAATTTATCCTCATTTTGCCCTTGGAATTCACGTGAGGATTTCTTAGGCAATCAAAAAGACCATCGCTTGCTGGAATTAAGAGAGTTTCTAACTGAAACAAAATTACTGCAAGCTGCTTTTATTGTGAAGCGCTTGGAAGATGCCTTACCGCTAATGCTAAAGAATACTCCGGGGAAAAACCACGGGAAGATAGATTTGCAATTTAACCGCGTCGCTTCTACACTTTCAGGGGTTTATGCTTTGGCAGATTACGTCAATTTTAAGGGGTTAGGAGTAACATCATATGAAAGCTACCAGGGCAAAGGCTGGGGGTTACTGCAGGTTTTATCTGAAATGAAAGAAGCAGACAATGAATCGGAACCGCTTAGAGAGTTTTCCGTCGCGGCAAAGAAAATCCTGGAGGAACGTGTTAATAATTCGCCACCAGAACGTAATGAGAAAAAATGGTTGCCCGGATGGCAGCGAAGAATTGACTCATATCTTAAAGATAAGCGAAATTAAATAAAAAAGGCCATACGCAAAAGTAGTATTTAAGTAAGGAATGAAATTATTGTGAAGTCAGCGCTTATTATATTTTTGGCTATGTTAGCGATTGTTTTAGGATTCAGGGTTTATTCTTTGCAAAAAGAACTTCTAAGAGTAAGTAAGAACACTGCATTCAATGAAAAAAAGAGTGATTATCTAGAGAAGGAATTGATGCGCGTGAACCGGGCTTACAATGGAAAAGAGCGGCTTTTAGCTGAAATCGAACAAGACATTACAGAATTGGAAAGCAAGGTGCAGCTTGAAACACTTGAGCGGTATGTCCCTAAGAAAACCTGGGATGAAATAAAACCGATTGTTGACAGGTTGCAAGCTTTTCTGAAAACAAGAGAGAAAAATATTTTGCCTGACGAGGAATCGAATTAAGGGTAAAATCATCCCGTCATGGGCACATTAGCCATGGGAGGATTTTGTTGAGCAGTATTATGAAATATCAGTCTATGAATGTAACGTGTGTAGCTGCTGTTTTGAAGTAGAAAGAAATGAAAAAATCCACTTTTAAAAAAAATATTATAGCATTGTTTTTGATTTTTTTTGCAGCAGGCTGTGCAACTGTCTCTCACCAGCCACATATTGAATTTCCTCAAGGCATATACCATATTGTCGGAAGTGGCGAGACCCTTTATAGAATCGCTAAAACTTACAATGTAGACATTCAAGAGATTGTGCAGGCAAATAGAATCACTGACTCAACCCAAATCAGCGTAAGTCAGCAGTTATTTATCCCTGGAGCAAAATTGCCTTTTCCGATAGAGATTTATAGACCAATTACGCAGGAGAGGGTAGAAAAGCTTGTGGGGCCTAAGCACCAATTTTCCAGATGGAGCTATATTACTTTACATCACAGCGCAACGATTGAAGGTAATGCTGAATGTTTCGACCGAGATCACCGTATCCGCCAAATGGGCGGACTTTTTTATCATTTTGTCATCGGCAATGGTACGCTTTCCGGAGACGGAGAAATTGAAGTAGGTTGGCGCTGGAATGAACAGAAAGAGGCAAACAGGCCGCTTGATATTCAGATTTGTTTAGTCGGGAACTTTAATGTACAGGAAGTGAGTAACGCCCAGTTTGATTCGTTAGTCAAATTAATTAATGTTTTGCAGAAACAATACAACATTCCTTTGGGCAATATACGAAAACATAAGGATATAGAGGGCAAGATTACCGAATGCCCTGGCAATAACTTTCCTTTTTATAAGCTGTTAACGGATTTTAGAAACATTGCAAGACAGTAATTTCCACAGGACATCAGATTTTCGATCTGACGACACTGATTTTAATCTAGTGACTAGAGACCGACTGGTGCAAAAAATATAGCCGGTTTTTAAGGGTAAGAAGATGCGAACAACCCTACTATGTCCACCTTTCCGGGATGGACATCCTGTAAGCTTTTATCTCTTAAAGAGTTATGAAAGTTATCTCTGCAGAATAGCGGACAAATTGGACAAATTCTTGCTATAACTTTATCTCTAATTTGCCAATTTTCTTGCGCCGCAAAAGTCTTTGCGGCATCAAGCAAAAAATAACCGCCAGTCGGCATTTTTTGCTTGATATTTGGGGTTATGTTCTATTAAGAAGAACAGGGTTAACCTATGCTGGTCTTAAGTGGAAAACAAATGAAATGGAAAAGAAATATGATTCTCAGTTCAAGGTAGTGTTTGAAGCCCTTAAAAAATTATTGGCGCCTCGGCAGGTAAAACCAAAACCTCAGATAGGTTTTAAGCCTGATTCTGACAGGAAATCATCCTGAGCTTGATTAATTGAAAATATGTGGTATAGTTTATTTACAATTAAATAGCAGTCCCGAGTTTGGAAGGGGTAAATTCCAGACGTAAAAAAAGTAAAACCTTCATCATAGGAGAAATTCTTGTGAAGGTTTTTGTATTTTAAGGAGCAGTATAAATTTTTTTATCCTACGCCCGGCTGCCATGTTTGGTAGCGGTCGAACCACGGAGCCATAGGTAAATTTACTTGGC
>JAHJDO010000112.1 GCA_018812485.1 bacterium
AATATTTTTCTTAGTTTGTTCCAGGGAGGCATTCTGTTCCGCTAATTTATCTATAGTGCTTTCTAGGGAAGCAATCTTTGTATTCAGATCGATTTTTATCTTTGATTCACTAGTAAGTTCTTTTGTAAGGTTAGTTTCGATCTTATTTTTTTCGTTTTCAAGTTCATATAGCTTTTTGTTGAACCCATCCCAGGTATCCTTCTTGGCTTGCTCCAGAGAGGCATTTTGTTTTTTTAACTTATCCACCGTACTTTCTAAAGAGGCAACTTTTGTAATTAGGTCAATCTCTGCCTTGGATTTAGTATCGAGTTTTTTTGTAAGGTCACTTCCGATCTTATTTTTTTCGTTTTCAAGTTCATATATCTTTTTATTAAGCTCATCCCATGTGTCCTTCTTGGACTGTTCCAGAGAGGCTTTTTGTTGTTCTAACTCGTTCATTGTGCTTTCTAAAGAGGTGACCTTTGCAATGAGTTCAGATTCTATTTTGGATTTAATGCGGAGTTCTTTTGCGAGGTCATTTTCAAGGCCGGTTTTTCCCTTTTCCAGTGAGATGATTTGATTCTCCAGTTCAGCCTGAGTGTTTTTCAAAGAGACGATCTGTTTGGTGAGTTGATAATATGTTTTATCTTTTTCCGTTTTAAGGTCATATAGTTTCTTATTGAACTCGTCCTGCGCATTCTTCTTGACTTCTTCCAAGGTGACAATCTTCTTTTCCAGTCTGACTACATCACTGCCTTTTTCTTTTTTTGATTCGACTATTTCAGAAAACAATTGTGCATTTATTTCTTTTAAAGATTGAATTTCCTCCTCCATTTCCACTATTTCTTTAGTTTTCTCTAAATCATACCCAAACTTTTCGGTAGATGTTTTCTTTTTCTTCAGTATTAATATGCTGTCGCTCTCCCTGATTTTACCCCCATTTTCCATAGACAGGATTTCAGCCATTGAAAGCTCTGTGCTAAGTTCTACGATGCGGGCTTTGGCTATCTCCTTTTCGTTTCTATGAACTATTACACTGTCGCCTATTTCAATTTCCTTATTTTGCCCGCCGTTGATTATAATATACTCCTGGTGAGGCGCTATGGCTATGACTTCGGAATGGAATTTTATATAATCTTCTTCTAATTGTGCTTTTAGTGTCGAACAAGGATATAAAATGAGAGACAGGTATATTGCTAAAAAGAAAAATATTTTATAAGATCTATATAGCTGAAATTTTTTTGAGATAACTATCTTGCTCATATATATACTATTGATTATACTACTACTAATATACCATCTTTAATTTTTTTTTCAAATTAATTAATAAAATTTTCACTAGTATTATAATATGAAGATAACCTACGTTCAAGAAGAACCTAAAAATCATATTGAGTATTATTTTATAGAGTAGTATCATATACACAACAGATATGAATTCCCCGGTGCAAAAGCTATGAGTAGGAACGCAAATACTATTGAGTTTTTTCCGATCTCCGAGGCTAATAAAGTTTTAACAAGCACTCTTCGAACTCTTCGGCAAAGAGTTGCTACTGTCAGGATCACAATTACTACGCCGCGGCAATTTCGAGAGGAATGGAGGAAACTTATTAAAGCTGAAAGAATGGGCGCTGGTTTAGTTATTTTTGACAATGATGCTGGTATTACTCAGGAGCTACAGGCTTTAGTTGAAGATATTGCATTCGAAGGTGGACGCCCAGATATCCGAGAACTCGTTAAGGGGATTATTTTTGACCATCACGGTCTTTTTTATGATCCTGAAAATCCAGAAGTTAATTCTGTAATGCAGGTGCTCGATTATATTGAAAATGTACTTCAAAGGGAAGGAAATGAGAATGAGAAAATAGCTTTTCTTAAACAGGCATTCCAAGGTAACATTTCCACAGATAATATAGGAGATGGTTCACTTGCATTGTGGATTTGCTATAATTTAGATGAAATAATTGATGATGCACCTCTTCGTAAAAAAATTCGTTATGCTACATGGGTTGAAGATTTTGGACTATTTCAAGACGCAGTGCCCCCATTGGCTTCAGTACAAGATCCAGACTTTAGAGAAGGCATAGGGATAGGATATGCCATGCTTAATTTATATAATCGTGTTCTTCAAGAATATGGAGTGAAAGGCTCTGATCGTTTTGGACAATTAAAGAGAGAGGTACAGAAGCTTCTTATAAATGATGTTCTTGAAGGAATTACAGATGCTATTTATGACGTATCATCTCGCGAAGCTGGAGCAGGCAGGTTTCTGAGAGATGTAGAACGTGCTAAAAGTGTAACATCTGCTGCTCATAAGAGTTTTATGAGAGAGGTAAGGACTTTTCTTAAAAGAGAAGGACTGGATCTTAGTGTATTAGATGATATCTATATTGTGCTAGAAGACCCATCCGGATCGAATAATGGACTATTTGCCGATTGGGTTGCTGGTCCTGGATCTCATACAAAGCCTATCCATTTGGCCCTTAAACCGTTAGCTCCATCTAGCGATGGAAATCCTCGTTTCCAAATGATCCTCTCGGTTGTTTCTCATGGGAAAGAACAGAAAATGCCTTCTCTGGCAGCATTGGGACAACAGATACAAGAAGCCAATTTAAAAAAGGCCTCAAGAATGGGCATATTGGAAGGACAAGCAGGAGCTGTTTTTGGTCGGGATGCGGTACAAGTTGCCTTTGGACCTGGTTTATTGTTGCTCCCCAAGGAAATATTGAAAGTGGTCGCAGATTTTTATCAAGGGTCTATTGACCCTTTTCATATATGATATCTCCCAAAATATTTTCCCCTGTATATAGAGGATGATATGCCTGACAATTATAATTTTCACCGTTTGCAAATTTACATATCAACCTG
>JAHJDO010000113.1 GCA_018812485.1 bacterium
AAAAGAAAAGATTATGGTTCTGCGCGCCAAGATGTCTTCTTGAATTTAACAGGCTTTATGAGGGAAGTAATTTCAACATGCGACTTGACGTTCCAAAACCATTGAAAGCAGGTAAATGGTGAAAATAAAAAAGGAGGGGAACATGAAAAAAATGTTAAGTATTGCACTTTGCCTCTTCATTCTTTCTGTATTCGCCAGAAATGCAGAAAGCAAAATAGCTTTTTCTTCCAACAGGGATGGGGATTATGAAATTTATATAATGAACAATGACGGAACCGGTTTAACAAAACTGACTAATAATGCAACAGATGATATATGGCCTGTTTTTTCTCCTAATGGAAGCAAGATTACTTTTACATCCAACGGAAATGGCAATTATGAAGTATATGTCATGAATAGCGACGGGACTAACCAGACAAGATTGACTTCTGATAGTGCAGAGGACTGGGCTTCTGATTGGTATGATAATCAGATTGCTTTTACTTCCAATAGAAGCGGGACTTATGAAGTATATACCATGAATAGTGATGGAAGTAATCAGGAAAGACTAACTTTTAATTGGCCATTTGAGGATGCAGATCCTAGTTGTTATGAAAACAAAATCGCCTTTACTTCCAATATTTCTGGCGGTCTTCCTCCAGATGAGGCAAGTTATAACATCCGTCTCCTAACTATACTTGATGACGAACATCAGGAAGAACGCAATTTAACAAATACTGGTGATAATGGTTATCCCAGATTCTCTCCTGACGGAACTAAAATCGCTTTTTCATCTAATGCCCATGGAGGTTCTTCAGAAATATACACTATGAATAGTAGTTATGGAGATGGCAAGACTCGATTAACTTATTTGAATGCATGCAGCCAAAGAGCTCACTGGTCTCCTGATGGTTTCCAGATAGCTTTTGAATCGGACAGCAGTGGAAATTCTGAGATTTACGTTATGAATTCAAATGGCAGTAATATGGTTAATTTAACCAACAATAGTGCAGAGGATATAACACCTGCCTGGTATGAAAATGTTTCTCCTGATGTGCCAGTAAATATTTCTCCTGCTGATGGAGTGAGTGGAACTTCCTTAACTCCAACATTACAAGCTTCAAGTTTCTTGGATCAGAATATCGGCAATACTCATCAGGCAAGTCAATGGCAGATAAGAACAGAAACTGGCACATATAGCAGCCCCTTGTGGAACAGTGGAATTGATACAACAAATAAAACAGCCATTACTGTGCCGTCTGGTAACTTAGATTACAATAATATTTACTATTGGCATGTGCGGTATCAAGACAATAATGATTCGTGGTCTGAGTGGTCAAATGAAACGTCATTCACAACAGAAGCAGAGCCTGATCCAAGTCCATATTGCGGTGATGGTACTTGTAACGGAACAGAAACCTGCTCTTCCTGTCCCGGAGATTGCGGAACATGCCCATCTCCTATTTGTGGCAATGGTGTTTGTGATGCAGGAGAAACCTGCTCCTCTTGCCCGGGAGATTGTGGTAGTTGTGGTGATGGTGGCGACGACAGTGGTAGCAGTGGTGGTGGTGGTAAAAGTGGTTGTTTCATTGCAACTGCCTGTTATGGCACGCCAATGGCATATGAAGTTAGAGTTTTAAGCAGATTTCGAGATGAATGCCTGCTCACTAATCCTGTCGGGAAAATCTTTGTGAATACTTATTATAAAATCTCTCCACCGATAGCTGACTTCATAAGACAACATCCTCTATTAAAAAATACAACGAGAAAATTCTTGAAACCTTTAATCTGGATGGCAAAAGAGAATCAGAAATAAAACTGTTAGTTGAAATCTCGGGGATATGGGATTGTTTTTATTTCCTGTATCCCCTTTTTTATCCCCATTAACATAGTTTGCTTACAAATAAGTTAAATGCTTTTTGCATTTCGCCTTAATGAAAGAGGTGAACTGGCTTTATGCGCCATGCGTAGTTATTATTCTAAAATATCTCATTATCACACCGAGAACTCCTATGCAGTTAAGGGGACTTACAAAAATTCCCGGAAATTATGCAAACCTAATCCTGAAAAAACTTCAGAAGCAAGAAATAGTTAAATGCCTTACTCCTGATGAAAAAATAGGAAAAGTGTTCTGCATAAATCCCATAAACAAGGACTTAGTCGAGAAAATCTTGAAACATGAGGGATATAATCTCAAAGCATATTCCCTGCCAGCATTAAACTGGAAAGCATACGGAAAATTAAACTGCAAAACCTGCAAGCAGATAAAAAAGATATTTCACACAGCAATCAGCTTAAGAAATCTCGGCATAGCTATAACACAGCAAAACCTCAAAAAGAAAATGAAAGATATTAACGGAATGATTGAGATTGACAGAAGCGATATTTACAGGGCATTAAGACAGTTAAGAAAATTAGAGCTTATGATTCCAATAAAGAAAAAACATAACTATCTCGAATATGAATTAACAGAAAATGCTCTTGCTCTGAATGAATTTATTAATTCCCATTAATATAATCTGCTTACAAACTTTTTAAGCCATCGCCTACTACTCTAAAGTAATGGAATATTCAATTTACAAACATAAATCAGTACAAAGCCCGATGGAAATCAGCTACTGGAACCAATCTCTTATAGAGCCATGCAATTTTTATAATACAGGTTTTTCAGAAACCCTCGAGAAAATAGTCTCAAAAGAAAATAATAAAACCCCTGACAATTTTCCTGACAGAATAATTTTAGACAAAAGCAAAACTACTAAAGCCACTATAAAAGCTCTTTTGAACGAAGTCCTCTTAAGAAAAAAGCTGAATTCAGAATTAACAAGCAGGATTGACTCTGACTTGTGCGACACCCATTCAAATCTTGAGCAAATACTAACTGTCACTGCAAGAGATTATGAGGGAAGTCTAACCTCAAACCTTAACAGGAGAAAAACACAGCTTGAATCACAGTCGATTGATCTTGAAAAAGAAAAAAGGCAGGAATACGTGACTTGCTGGCGTGACATGATGTTTCTGAAAAAATATCTGTTGTCTGCATTAAAGGATTACTGGAACGCGAACAGCAGCAAATCATTCCTGGACATTGAAAATGATAAACATAGAGGATATATGCAGGAAACTGAAGCCTATAATTGGAAATAAGGCTGATGAGTTATGGTATTCATGGCTTGCCTCTGACTGGAAAGAAAAGAAAGATCTTGAAGTCCAGATAGAGATGATTGCAGAGAAAGTTTTAAAGCACGGCCCTTTGCAGGAAAAAGTCATTCTTCTCCCCCCACCGACACAAGAGCAG
>JAHJDO010000114.1 GCA_018812485.1 bacterium
ATATAAGAAAAGATATAGAAGCCGGCTGTGAAAAAGTGATAATCGGCTGCAGGGATGAGAAAGTGTTTGAAGAAGTCACAAAAATCATTCAGGAATTAGATGAAGAAACGCAAACTAAAACAAAAGTATTGCTTCTTTCGAAAATTCTTAATTTGAATTTTGAGGAATTGATAAGGATATAAAAATGGACTACCAGGAATCTGAACTACAAATAAAGGGCGCTGTAAAGGACTTCATGAAACTCAGGGAGAGTTTCAATCACGAGGTGCTGGAGGATTCTTATCTTGTTCTTGATTATGGCAAAGGGCAGATTCCTTTATCCAAACTTGGCCTTGCAGAGATGGGCTTCCATGAGGCGCTTCTCGTCAAAAATGAGCGAGGCAAATATCTCATAAACCTTGCCCAAAAAAGAGGCGTAGTGGAATATCAGATACAAGAACTGAAGAAAATATTGGACGGCATAGACAGGAGAATCAGCAAAGTTAATGTGATAGGACTTGAACTCAACCCTTTTACAATTGAAGTCAGATTCAGGACGCTTAATTCTGAACTTATACAAAAAATAAAGCAGTCAGAATTCTGCGACAGCGAAAAAACTGATATGAGCCTGGCATCAATAAGGATTATTTTGAGGAGCTAATAGACAGAGAGGCACAAGAAATGAATAGCCGACTATTATCAGTAACAGAGGCTTCGGAATATCTGGGTATCACTAAAGGCACGCTTTATTCCTGGGTCTGCCAGCACAGGATTCCTGTTGTCAAAATGGGAAGACTGAATAAATTTGATATCAAAGATTTGGACCAGTGGATTGAAGAGCATAAGAGGAAATCAAAAGAGTGGTAGGAATTTCTATTAGTACTTGACAAATTACACAATTGAGCGTATAAATAAACTTATGAAAAAATTAACAGGAGAACTGAGAAGATTACAGGTAATGATAGATGAGAAACTGTTTAAAAGACTCCTTGAATTCTGCAATAAAAAATCTGTTAAAGAAGGAAGGCTTAATGTCATGTCTAAGACAGTAAGAGAGGCAATCGGAGAGTACCTGGATAAAAGGAGGGGCTAAACATGCCTATATTCAGAAAACGTGGCAAGTGGTTTATAGATTATTATTTTGAGGGCAGAAGAATCAGAGAATGTGTTGGAGCCAGCAGAAGAGAAGCAGAACATGCTCTGTCAGTCAGAAAGTCAGAGATTTTGCAGGGCAAGTATAACTTCAAGAAGCAGAAAACCAGCCCACAATTCAGCGAATTTGCAAAGGATTATCTTGAATATTCCAAGGCAAATAAACGCTCATGGATAAGAGACGTATCAATACTAAAAAGCCTGACTCCATTTTTCAAGATGTTGAGATTAAATGGCATAACCTGTAAGCATGTGGAGAATTATAAAGTCAAAAGACAGGAGAAACTAAGTCCCGGCGGGATTAATCGCGAACTTGCCTGTCTAAAACACATGTTCACTATGGCTATAAAATGGGGATATACAGAAAAGAATCCAGTTAAAGAAGTGAAGATGCTGAAAGAGAAAGAGAAAATCATAAGAGTATTGAGTTACGAGAATGAAAAAAAGCTAATTGAGAATGCAGGCGCACACATTAAACCCATACTGATTTTAGCCTTAAATACAGGCATGAGAATAGGCGAAATACTCAATCTGACCTGGGATAGAGTTGATATGGCTTATGGTATAATAACTGTCGATGATACAAAGGGCGGAGAGGTAAGAAGCATACCTATAAATTCCTCTCTTATAGAGGTACTGAGAACACTTGAAAAGCATGGAAAATACGTCTTTTCCAAAGAGAATGGCGACAGGTACGGCAGTATTAAGACAGCATTTAACGCAGCAAAGAGAAGAGCAGGAATAACAAATTTAAGAATACATGATTTAAGACATACTTTTGCATCCAGACTTGTCTTGAATGGAGTGGATTTAGTGACTGTTAAAGAGCTTTTGGGACATAAAGACATCAGTACAACAATGAGATATTCTCATACAAATCCAGGGCACAAAAAAATCGCCGTAGAAATGCTTGTTTTGCCTGAATATGGACACCAGATGGACACCAAAGGCTTTAAGAAGTCAGTGATAAAAGAACGAATAGAGGTTATGCAAGCTGATTTGCCGGGATAGCTCAGTTGGTAGAGCAGGGCATTCGTAATGCTCAGGTCGCCAGTTCGACTCTGGCTCTCGGCTCCCAAGCTAGAAAT